>CATPAM010000407.1 GCA_955651735.1 Candidatus Acidiferrales bacterium
CCCCTGGTGTTAGCCGGCCATTGACGTCCAGCACCGCGAGCGTGGCGCGTTCCCCGGAGACGATGTTTCGCGGCAGGAGCAGAATGCGCGCCGCGGAGGCGGGCGGAGGCTGCTGCGGCAAGAGCGGGACAGGAAAGGTCAGCGACACTGCGTACAACATCACGAATAAACACACGGAATTCCGCGAGAGCATAGTGAGATTGTAGACGAAAATAGCCCCTGACACGCCGTACGCTGCGATGCACCGTTGCCGAACCGCTGCCGCACACCGGCCGAATGTGGCGAAAAAGCGAGTAATTAGTAGGGTTCATTGCCTTACGCGAGGCTGGTGGGTCTGTTAGCGTGGGAACGGGGTTGCCAGCGCTAGGTGCAGGCCGGGTGTGTGTTCGGCCGGGGCAGGGGAGTTTTCGTGCAGATCGTGAGCGGTGGCGTGACCGACGTGGGTCGCGTGCGCACCAACAATGAGGACTACTTTCGCATTGTCGCCCCGCTGCACCTGTTCGTATTGTCGGATGGGATGGGCGGCGAAGCGCATGGCGAAGTGGCCAGCGCGCTAGCCGTGGAAACGCTCGTGAATCACTGTCTCGAGGCGCTGGACAATCCGGCAGTGACGCTCTATGGCGAGCAGGAAGCGGCGTGGAGCGAGAAAACGAAGCGGTTGAGCAGCGCGGCGCACCTGGCCAATAAAAAGATTTTTGATTCAGCGCAAGAGCACGCGGAACAGCACGGTATGGGCGCGACGCTGACCGCCACGTGGATTGAAGGCTCGAGACTGAGCATCGCGCACGTGGGCGACAGCCGCGCCTACCTGCTGCGCAGCGGCACGCTGCAGCAATTGACCAGCGATCACTCGCTGGTGGCCGAGCAGGTGCGGCAGGGGATTTTGAGCGCGGCGGAAGCGGAAGAAAGCCAGATGCAAAGCGTACTGATGCGCGCGCTCGGCTCACAGGCAGAAGTCGAAGTGGACGCCGAAGAGCACATGGTGATGGCGCGCGACATCTTGCTGCTGTGCTCGGATGGGCTGACGCGCATGGTCATCGAGCCGGAAATTGCGGGCACTCTGCAGTCTGAGCCGGACGCGACAAAGGCGGCGCAGAAGCTGGTGGACCTGGCCAACGATCGCGGCGGCTCGGACAACATCACCGTGATCGTGGTGCGCATCGGAGCGGAATCAAAGGGTTGGTTTTCTTGGCTGCGCCCGGGGGCGCGGAAACATGCGGCCGGAAACGGGACCGCGGGAGGAAGGTAGTATGGCGAAGCTGAGCCTGATGTTTGAAAACAGGTTGGTCAAGGAAGTGCCGATCGGGAGCCGGCCGGTGGGCATTGGGCGCTCCCCGGACAACGATTTGCCGGTCGACAACCTGGCCGTGTCGAATCATCACGCGCGCGTGTTTTTCGAAGCCGGGCGGCTGGTGGTCGAGGACCTGGACAGCCTCAACGGCACGTTCGTTAATGATTTGCGCGTCGAGCGCGCCACGCTGCACGACGGCGATTCGATCTGGATTGGCAAGCACCACATCAAGGTGGATGCCAGCGGGGATGTGCCGATCGCGGTGGACTCCGCGCGCCGCAAGCCCGCGCCGACCATTAACGAAACGATGGTGCTGGACACCAAGCAGCGCCGCGATATGTTGCAGCAAGCGGCGGCCATGGGCGAGCGCTCGCCGTTCGCAGGCCGGCTGAAGATGCCCACGCTGTTGGTGCTCAGCGGCAACTCCGACCAGAAAGAATATGTGATCACCAGCAAGCTGGCGGTCATCGGCAAGTCCAATTTGGCCACGGTGAAGTTGAAGGGCTGGTTCAAGCCCGAAGTCGCCGCGCAAATCAACCGGCGCGACGACGGCTATTACATCGGGCCGGGCGACAAGACCCCGCTCGTCAATTCAAAGCCGATCCAGGGCCCCGTGCGTCTGAACGACGGCGACGTGATCGAAGTTTGCGGGCTGCGACTGAGTTTCGCCTTCCGCGAATAGCCCCTTTCTCGGAGCCAACCCTACATTTATATGTGCGGCGCTCCGCCGCAGACCTGCGCCTCCAGCCATATAACAGGAGGGCCAGCGCCAGCATCCTACCATCCAAGCGGCAGGACGAGAGCTTGTCTCTGAACCGTTTAGAAGATTAGACTTCAGGAATTCGCGGGTAGCCGCGTGAACCCGCGTCCGCTGCGTACCCAAATTGCCGCGGCGGTGAATCTAAAAGAAAGCGGATAGATTTCCCGAAGCACGCCTGACAGTCTCGAAGGGCGGCGTGCCTCCGGAACTCGCCTTACAGGGAAGCCGAAAGTATGTGGATTGTTCGTTTAGCGCTAGCGAGGCCGTACACGTTCATCGTGATGGCGCTCGTGGTGATTTTGCTGACGCCGGTGGTGCTGCTGCGCACGCCCACGGACATCTTTCCGGAAATCAACATTCCGGTCATCAGCCTGGTGTGGAGTTACAACGGACTCTCGCCGCAAGACATGGAGCAGCGCATCACCGCGAATTCCGAGCGCGCGGTGACCACCTTGGTGAACGACATCGAGCACATCGAATCGCAATCGCTGAACGGCATCGCGGTGGTGAAGATTTATTTTCAGCCCAACGCGAACGTGCAGACCGCGCTGGCCCAGACCACCGCCATCGCGCAAACGATCTTGAGATTTCTGCCGCCGGGAACCACGGCCCCACTCGTGGCCATCTACTCCGCTTCCACCGTGCCGGTCATTCAGATCGGTTTGACCAGCGACAGCCTAAGCGAGCAGGCCATCTTCGATTTCGGGAACAATTTCATTCGCACGCAGTTGGCCACCGTGCAGGGCGCCGCACTGCCCTTCCCGTATGGCGGTAAACAGCGGCAAATCACCGTGGATTTGAGCTCAGAAGCGCTGCAGTCCAAGGGACTTTCGCCCGTGGACATCGTGAACGCCGTGAATGCGCAGAATCTGATTTTGCCGACCGGCACGGCGAAGTTCGGCACGCTCGAATACAACGTGGAAATGAACGGCGCCCCGCAGACCATCCAGGAGCTCAACGATCTGCCGGTGAAAACCGTAAATGGCGCGACGATTTACATGCGCGACGTCGCGCACGTGCGCGACGGCTTCTCCCCGCAAACGAACATCGTGCGCGCTAATGGGCAACGCGGCGCGCTGATGGCCGTGTACAAAACCGGCGGTGCGTCCACGCTGGACATCGTGCAACGCGTGAAGCAAACAATTCAGAACTACCTGGGTTCCTTGCCGGAGAGCCTGCACATAACGATGCTCTTTGACCAGTCGCTCTTTGTGCGCGCTTCCATCCAGGGCGTGCTGCGCGAGGGCCTGATCGCGGCGTGTCTGACGGCCATTATGATCCTGCTCTTCCTCGGCAATTGGAAGAGCACGCTGATCATCGCCGTTTCGATTCCCCTGTCGATCCTGGTCAGCATTCTGTTGCTCAGCGCGTTGGGTGAAACCATCAACATCATGACGCTCGGCGGGTTGGCCCTAGCCGTGGGCATTCTGGTGGACGACGCCACCGTGGAAATCGAAAACATCAACCGCAACCTGGCCATGGGCAAGGAGACCGTGCAGGCCATTCTCGATGGCGCGCAGCAGATTGCCGTGCCCGCGTTTGTTTCCACCCTGTGCATCTGCATCGTGTTCATTCCCATGTTTTTCCTGTCCGGAGTGGCGCGGTTCCTGTTCGTGCCGCTGGCCGAAGCGGTTTCCTTCGCGATGCTCGCGTCGTACATGTGGTCGCGAACGATCGTGCCGACCATGGCGATGTACCTGCTCTCCGCGGAAGACGAATACAGCGCGGAAGAACACAGGGGCGAAAAGCAAGGCTTCTTCCGCCGCTACCAACAGGGCTTCGAGCACCGTTTCGAGCGTTTCCGAGAAGGCTACCGCCGCGCCCTGAGTGCCGCCCTCGCCAGTTCCACTTTATTCGCGGCGTGTTTCCTCGGATTCTGCCTGCTTTCAGCGGGATTGATTTTCGTGCTCGGCCGAGATTTCTTCCCGAAAGTTGACGCCGGACAAATTCGACTGCATTTCCGCGCGCGCACCGGGCTGCGCATCGAAGAAACCGCCCGCTTGGTTGACCAGATCGATGCGGTGATCCGCGAAACGATTCCCAGCGATGAATTGCAGACCATCCTGGACAATCTGGGCGTACCTTATAGCGGGCTCAATCTCAGCTACAGCAACTCCGGGACGTTTGGAACCGCCGACGGCGAGGTCCTGGTGCAGTTGAAGGAAGTGCGCGGTAAGCCGACGAGCGCTTACATCGCCGCACTGCGCGAGAAATTTCCGCAACAGTTCCCGGGCGTTCAGTTTTTCTTTCAGCCCGCGGACATCGTTACGCAGATTTTGAACTTCGGGACTCCGGCGCCGATCGACGTGGCTATCATCGGCAACAACCAGCAAGCCAATTTCCTGGTCGCGGAAAAACTGGCCAATGAAATGCGCCACATCCCCGGTGCAGTCGACGTGCACGTGCAGCAGGCTTTCGACGGCCCCACGCTGCACATGGACATCGACCGCACTCGCGCGCAAACTGTGGGATTGCAGGCCCGGGACGTCGCGCAGAACGTGCTCGTATCGCTCAGTTCCAGCTTCCAGACGGCCCCGGCTTTTTGGCTCGATCCGAAGAATGGAGTGAGCTACAACGTAGCCGTGCAGACACCGCAATATCGTATGGATTCGTTTCAGGCGCTGCAGAACACTCCGATCAGCAGCACCGTGCCGGGAATAACCCCGCAAATTCTCGCTAATCTCGTGCGTTCCACAACTATCGCGCGACCTGCGACCGTCTCGCACTTCAACGCGCAGCCCATGATCAATGTGTACGCGGCGGTGGACGGCCGCGACCTCGGCGGAGTTTCCGATGAGGTCGCCAAGCAAGTGAAGGAAATCGAGAAGGATCTACCGCGCGGCAGCCACATGGTAATCCGCGGACAAGTGCAGACCATGAAGAGCTCGTTTACCGGCTTAGGCTTCGGGCTGATTGGCGCCATCGTCCTTGTCTATTTGCTGATCGTGGTGAACTTTCAGTCTTGGCTCGACCCGTTCATTATTATTACCGCGCTGCCCGGCGCCCTCGCGGGCATATGCTGGATGTTGCTGGTGACCCACACCACGCTGAACGTGCCGTCGCTGACCGGCGCGATCATGAGCGTGGGCGTGGCCACGTCGAACAGCATCTTGATGGTGTCCTTCGCACGCGAACAGATGAACGAAGGAAAGAACGCGCTGGACGCCGCGCTGGAAGCGGGTTTTGTGCGCATGCGCCCCGTGATTATGACCGCATTGGCCATGATCATCGGCATGGTGCCCATGGCCATCGGTCTCGGCGAGGGCGGCGAGCAGAACGCACCGCTCGGCCGCGCGGTCATCGGCGGATTGCTGTTCGCCACGTTTGCCACTCTTTTCTTCGTGCCGTGCGTCTTTTCTATCATCCACGGGCGCCGGGAGCGCCGCAGGCTACTTGGGACAACGCCGGAGCCGGCGGCATCATGACCACGAAATCTGACAGATGAGGTTGGAGCAGAGAATGACGACGGAAGGCAACACGCAGATCGCGCCGGAAGGCGTGCACCGCGGCGGTGAGAAAAAGAGCAGGCTATTTCTGTTCCTGGTCGGCATTGCGGTGGTGCTGGTGATCGTTGGAATTTTCACGCTGCTGCAGCGCCGCGAGCAATACAATGCGCTCGCCAAGGAAACCGAAAAGCTCGCAGTGCCCACCGTGGCGGTGATCCATCCCACCGTGGAACCGGCGCAGGAAGATTTGGTGCTGCCCTCCACGCTGCAGGCCTACGTGGAATCGCCGATTTACGCGCGTACCAGCGGCTACCTTAAGAAGTGGTACCACGATATCGGAACTCACGTGAAGCAGGGCGAACTCCTTGCCGACATCGACACGCCGGAAGTGGACCAGCAGCTTTACCAGGCGCGCGCCGATCTCGGCACTGCACAGGCCAACGAGAATCTTTCTCGCATCACCGCCACGCGCTATGAAGAGCTGATCAAGACCGACGGCGTTTCCAAGCAGGAGGTCGACAACGCGGTCGGCGATTATGCGGCCAAGCGCGCCGCCGTCGCTTCAGCGCAGGCCAACGTGCGGCGCTTGGAGGAGTTGGAATCGTTCAAGCACATCTACGCGCCATTTAGCGGCGTCATCACGCGGCGCAACGTGGACACCGGCAACCTCATCAATGCCGGTAACGGCGGGAGCGCGCAAGAGCTCTTTGTTCTGGCCGCCACCGATCCCATTCGCGCTTACGTCAGCGTGCCGGAAGTGTACGCCGCCTCCATTCATCCCGGACTTGGCGCGTACCTGGAACTGACGCAATTTCCCGGTGAAAAATTCCAGGCGAAGATCGCGCGCACGGCGGACGCCATCGATTTGGCTAGCCGCACGCTGAACACGGAAGTAGATGTGCCAAACAAAACGGGGCAATTGCTGCCTGGCGGCTACGCCCAGGTGCATCTGTTGGTGGGCGTAACGGGAACGCGCCTGCAGGTCCCGGTCAACGCGCTGCTTTTCCGCGCGGAAGGATTGCGAGCAGTGGTCATCGACGCGAATCACAGGACGCATTTGCAACAGTTGGCCATCGGCCGCGACTACGGCACTTCGCTGGAAGTGCTGCAGGGCTTGCGCGCGGACGATTGGATCGTGCTGAATCCCCCGGACTCGCTCGATGAAGGCGTGCAGGTCAATGTAAAGGAACCGCCCAAGGCAGGACCCGGCGCTCCCGGCAATGGCGCTGCTCCGCCGCCTGGGAACGTGCCGCCCACCACGAACGGCAGGTCAGCGCAGGGGGAAAAGAAGTAATGCGGCGCGCGAGGCGCGCCGGTGTCACGGGTGTGAGCACCGCGGGTGTTGCGCACGCCGGACTCCTGCTGGCCGCCGGGATTTTCATCGCGGGCTGCTCTGTAGGTCCCAATTACAAGCGTCCGTCGGCTCCTTCCGCGACAAAATGGGATCTCGCCGAGCCCTGGCGCGAAGGCGCTCCCAAAGACGCCATTCCCAAAGGGCCATGGTGGACGGTATTTCACGATGAAGACCTGAACGCGCTGGAGACGCAGGCGCTCGCCGCCAACCAGACCATCAAAATCTCTATCGCTCGTCTGGAGCAGGCCCGCGCCACCGCTGCCATCCAGGTGGCCACTCTTTTTCCAATGCTGAACACGTCGCCCAGCGCCGAAAGACAGCGACTGTCTGGAAATCGCCCTACCAGCGGCGTGCCGATCACGCTGCGACCAGCCACACAAAACAATTTCGCTGTGCCTTTCACCGTCAGCTACGAGGTGGATTTATTTGGCCGCAGAAGACGCAGCATCGAGGCCGCGGAAGCGTCCTACCAGGCCAACGCCGCGGACCTTGAAAATGTGCGCTTGCTGGTTACGGCGCAGCTCGCCGGCGACTATTTCAATCTGCGCGAGCTGGATTCCGAGCTGAAAATTCTGACGCGCACCGTGGAGGCCCTGCAGAAGGGCCTGGAGCTGGTGAATTCGCGGCACAGCGGCGGCGTGGCCTCCGGCTTGGACGTCGCGCAGGAAGAGACGCTGCTCAACACCACGCGCACACAAGCCGTTCTGCTGCAGCAGCAACGCAAACAATTCGAAGACGCTATCGCCGTTCTGGTCGGCCAACCCGCGCCGGATTTTCACATGCCGCCGCGCGTGTTGGACGCGGAGCCTCCGGGGCTCGATGTGGGGCTGCCCTCCGATCTGCTCGAGCGTCGCCCGGACATTGCGGAGGCAGAGCGCGAAATGGCTGTGGCCAACGCGCAGATTGGTGTGGCGCGAGCCGCCTACTATCCGTCGCTGGATATTTTTGGGCAGGGCGGCTGGCAAGCCGCAAACATCGCCAAACTGGCCAATGCGAGCAGCACGTTTTGGGCGCTGGGCGCGAACGTGGCGCAGGATATATTCTCCGGAGGGACGCTCCGCGCTCAGGTACAATTTGCGCGCGCGGGTTATGACGCCAACGTGGCGAATTACCGCCAGACGGTGCTTGGCGCTTTTCAGGAGGTGCAGGACGAAATCACCGGACTGAGCGTGTTGATCCAGGCCAAGCAATCGCAGCAGCTCGCAGTGAATGCCGCGCGGCGCACGCTGGACATTTCGACGAGCCGTTATAGCGGAGGCTTGGTCAGCTACCTAGACGTGGTGACTGCGCAACAGAATCTGCTCACCGATGAGCAGGAGCTCGCAGTGATCCAGGGGCAACGCCTGATTTCCAGTGTGCTGTTGGTCAAGGCGCTCGGAGGAGGCTGGGATGCCTCCAGCCTTGCCGCCGTGCAAGTCAAACCCAAGGCCAAGGACATCGTCACGCCGTAGCGTCCCGCTTTGTTGAAAAGACTTTGATCCTTCTCTTCGCGCGCGGTTTGGAGTCTTCGCTCGAACGCGCCATAATTGATTCTGTGCCCGCACCGGGATGCAACCTGCGGCGCGCTTCGCAGGGTCCAATGAGCAAGAGGCAGGGAGGCCAAGCGAAATGGTCAAAGAATTCGGATTTTCAACCAGCACGCTGCAAAGACGGATGGCCGCGATATTGATTCTGGCCGCGCCGGCGCTTGCGTTTTCTCTCGCGGCGCAACCCGCTGCTGCTGCACCTGCCCCCGCCGCGAAGCCACAGAGCGAGACCAGCGCCATCACGCATGAGCCGCCGGCGATTCCGGTCGAGCAGATCGTCCAAAAATTTGGCGACCGCGAGCTGGAGTTCAGGAAAGAGCGCGACAACTACACTTACACGCAAACTTTCGTCGTGCAAACGATCGACATGGATGGCCGCCCCGACGGCGAATACCGCATGACCAGTGACATTCTTTTCACCCCGGATGGCAAGCGCTACGAAAAGGTGATTTCCGCGCCGCCCCCGACCCTGCAGCGCATTTCTCTTTCGCAGCAAGACATGGACGACCTCGAGCACGTGCAGCCCTTTGTGCTCACCAGCCAGGAGCTGCCGAAGTATGACGTGAAATATATCGGCCGCGAACAGGTGGACGAACTCAGCACCTACGTCTTCGACGTCGGCCCCAAGAAAATCGAGAAGAATCAGCGCTACTTTCAAGGCCGAATCTGGGTCGACGACAAGGATCTCAACATCGTCAAGAGCGATGGAAAAGCCGTTCCGGACATCATCAAGAAGGGCAACGAAAACGTTTTTCCGCGATTCGAAACCTTCCGCGAAAATATTGAAGGCCACTACTGGTTCCCCACTTACACGCGCTCCGACGACGAGCTGCGCTTCAGCACCGGCGCCGTGCACATCCGCATGACCGTTCGCTACGCCAACTACAAGCGTTTTGGCGCCACCATCAAGATCGGCACCCCGGTGGAACTCAAGGAAGACAAGAAGCCGACCAAGCCCTGATAAGGCGAAACATGTGCTGATCGTTCGCGTCACGCGGCGCGGACACCACTGTGCCTGCGCCCGGTGTTCAATCGGCAACGCCCCGCTCCGAGGCCTTCACCTCGCGCGCCACCTGCGCGACAATTAGACAGTACCCACACGACGGGTCTCTGGCCCAACGTCGGCCGAGCCCATGCAAAGAGAGGCACGATGAAGAAGCTAATTTTGGGGACGGCGTTGTGCGCCCTGGCCGGCACTCTAGCCCTGGCCGCTCCGTCTCAGGACCGCGACGACCATCACGACAATGGCAAGCACAAGGGCCAGGAAAAGCACGAGGGCGACGACCGGCATGACAACGGTCCGCACAAAGGCTGGGAAAAGCAGGAAGCGCGCGACGACTATCGCGACTGGGATCACGAGCACGACCGCATCGTTCCCGGCAAACACTATCCCCGCGGCCACTACGAGCACGTCAGGGAAGTATTTGTCGCGCGCTCGATCGATTACCGCACGCGCAATGTGATTCTCTACGACCGCTCCAATTGGGTTGTCGCGTCCTATGATCTCGACCACTGCCGCGACTGGCAATGGGACCGCGACCAGGTCTACGTCTACGATGACGATCATCATCCAGGCTGGTATCTGCTCTTCAACGCCCGGCTAGGCCGCTACGTCCACGTTGAATATTCCGGCATCCGGTGACTTAACGATTTCTTAGTCCCAGTCCTCACGCAAGCGGCGTACCTACTCGTTCGCATGTTCGTCGCGCCACAGGTCCCTGCCGGAGCCCCTCAAGGAGAGTAGTGGATCATCTTCGATGTTCTTGGAGATTTTCGTTTTGTCTACGTGCACCTGCGCGCCGGCTCGCAATTTCTGCGGAGTTTTTCTCGATTTAACTCTTTTTTTCATTCCGCGCCTCATCATGTCTCACAGATTATCCAAAAAGAATTGCGTCACCCGATTCATCAGCACCTTCCGTGCGGCGGGATCGCTGACGCCGTGCCCGCGCCCGGGAAACGGCATCACTTCGACATATTTCCCCAGCTCAATCAACTCGTTGATCAACGAAAGCGTATTCGCGAAGTGCACGTTGTCGTCGCCCGTGCCATGCGCAATGAGCAGCTTGCCCTTCAACCCTGCAGCCTTATCAATCGGCGAAGACTCGCGATAGCCGTGTTCATTTTGCGGCAGCAGCCCCAGATACCTCTCCGTGTAGATCGAATCGTAGAAATGCCAATCCGTAACCGGCCCGCCCGCGAAACCCGCCTTGAAGTCCATGCCCGCTTCAAACATGGCGTGCAGCGTCATGTTCCCGCCATAACTCCAACCCCAGATGCCGATGCGCGCTCCATCCACGTAGGGCAGCGACTTGAGATACGTCGCGCCGTCGAGCTGGTCGGAAAGCTCCTGCGCTCCCAGCCGATAGTGGATCGGCTCTTCAAAAAGATGCCCGCGGCCCGCCGAGCCGCGATTATCCAGCGAAAAAATGAGGTAACCCTTCTGCGCCATCGACTGCTGCCACAGCCCGGTGTTCCCGCCCCAGGCGTTCAAGACCACCTGGACGTGCGGGCCCCCATAGGTATAAACGAGCACAGGGTATTTTTTCGAGGTCTCGAAATCCGGCGGTTTAATTATCACCGCATTGAGCGGCGTGCCGTCGTGCGCCTTCACGGTAAGAAATTGCGGTACGGACAGATGATAGTCCGCGAGTTCCGCGACTTTATTTTCATTGATCACGCGCAGCAGGGAACCATCCGCGCGGGCGACGTCCTGCCGCGGCGGCGTCGTCACGTCGGAGTAGGTGTCCACAAACGCCGCGCAGTCCGGCGCCATGTTCACGTTATGCGTGCCGTTGTGAATGGTGATGCGGCTGATGGCTGAACCATCGAAAGAGACGCGATACAGGTGCCGCTCCAGCGGCGATTTCGCCGTGCCCGTGAAATACACCAGCCCTTTTGCTTCATCCACGACATCCACCGCGGAAACTTCCCATTCGCCTTTGGTGAGTTGCGCAAGCTGCTTGCCCTCGAGGTCATAGAGATAAAGATGACGGTAGCCGGAGCGCTCGCTGGACCACAAAAACCGCTTCCCATCTTTCAGGAGGCGCAGGTCGTTGCTGACGTTGATCCAATACTGATCCGTTTCGTTCAACGCCGTGCGCGTCTGGCCGTTTGCGGCGTCGGCGATCAACACATCCAAAACCGTTTGTGGCCGATTCAGCCGCTGAATCGCCAGATGCTTTGAGTCCGTGAGCCAGTTCACACGCGCGATGTAAATGTCGGTGTTCTCGCCGGTGTCCATGGCGTGAGCTTCGCCGCCGCTGACCGGGGCAACGAACACGCGCACAATCGGGTTGCCGCCTCCTGCCGGGGGATAGCGTTCTTCTTCGGCTTCGCCTGAGGGCGAGGCAAAATCCACCAGCGGATATCTCGCCACCTTGCTTTCGTCCATCTGAAAATAAGCAATCGCCGAAGAATCCGGCGCCCACCAATACGCCGTGGTGATCTCCAGCTCTTCGGGATAAACCCAGTCCAGCTCGCCTTTGCGTACTTCCTCAGTGCCGCCTTCCGTGAATGCGCGCTCTTTCCCATCTGCCACGCCGGCCAGCCACAAATTATGATTGCGTACGAAACTTACATACTTCCCGTCGGGAGAAATCTTGGGATCAGCGATGCTCTCTTTGCCGGAAACCAGCGCGCGCGAGGCTTGCGTCTTCAAGTCGAACCAAGCCAACGAAGTCGGCCCCTGAAACAAAAGCGCGGCTCCGTTTGGAGCCCACTGGTACTCCGCTGGCGCATGCCGGCCGAGGCCCGTTGCCTGCGTAGTCCGCTCGGCATCGGCAGGCAAGACCGATTCCAGCTTTTCCGCGGAAAGCAGCAACCGGCGGTGTCCGGACGCAACCTCCAATGCCCACAGTTCAGTCTTCGCCTCTTTTCCCGCGCCCTTGCTTTCAAAAAAACTGATCTGCTTCGAGTCCGGCGTCCAAACAACGCCGCGCGTCAAGCGCCCGCTCAAGCTGGGCTGGCTGTAAATGCGGTCCACCGTTAGAGGCTTGTACGAAGCGGGCGCCGCCGCAAGCTGTTGCGCCCGGCACAGGAGCGAAGGAACCG
>CATPAM010000408.1 GCA_955651735.1 Candidatus Acidiferrales bacterium
ACTACATCCTGCGCCGTGGCGCGCTGCACAGGATAGACGAATTGACGGGCGAGAGGAATCGTGTAGGCTTGTTTGCTCGTTACCACGGCGGTCTGCACATGGCTGATTCGAAAGCAATCATCACGCGCGAGACGTTTCGGTTTTTTCGCGATCTTGCGCGAAACAATCGAACTGCGTGGATGCAAGCGCGTCGCGAGCGCTACCAGGAATGCGTGGTGCAGCCGTTGCGGCGGCTTTGCGAGGAGCTTGCGCCTGCGATTTTGCGGCTCGATTCGCGATTTGAAACGAGCGGGCGCACGGGCGCGAATTTGTCGCGCATCAATCGCGATATCCGTTTTGCCAAGGACAAAACTCCGTATCGCGCGCAGATGTACTTGAAGTTCAGCGCGCCGTTCCGAGGCGAAGGCGAGGCCGGCCAGTTTTACGTGGGTATTTCCACGAAAACGGCTACCGCCGGTTTCCGCATCTATTCCGGATCGAAGCGCAAGGACTCCGCTTTGGCGCAGATTGCGGACCCTCGCGTAGAGGCTAATCCGCGATGGTTGGCGCAACAGAAGAAACGCTTGGGCCGACGGTACGAAAGCTACTGGTACTCGGTGCAAAAAGGCGAGTGGACGCAGCATGCGGGTTGGCCTGCGCCGGAGAACTGGAAGAAGTTGCAAGGCTGGATCGTCCGGCGGGAGCTAGGCGTCGCAGCCGCGCTGCGCGGGTCATTTTCAACCGAGCTCGTGAGAATCTTCCACGACTTGCATCCGTTGCTGCGGTTCACGTCATTGCCGGATTGAAGAAGGCAAGAGTTTCGCCACAGAGATCACGGAGGGCGCAGAGATGAACAGGAGAGCGGAATGAAATCTAGAGTCGGCTGGAATGCGTTTCCGGGATGCGTGGCGCTTGCAATCGTCGTGTCCATTGTGCCGCTGCCCGCACGGCCGCAAGGGAAAACTTCGGGAAGAGAATGGCCTGTAGCTGAGCCGACTGCTGTTGGCCTTGATTCCGGCGCACTGGGGGCACTGGACGTGGATATCGCTGCCGGGAAATACGGCTTGGTGGACAGTCTGTTGATTATTCGCGACGGCAAACAGGCGCAGGCGCGGTCTTACGCGCATGACTACGGGAGAATTTACGGCGAGCTTGCCAAGCACGAAGGGCCTCTGAATCATGATGTGAGCGGGCCGTACAATTATTTCAGCGCGGAGTTTCATCCTTACTACCAGCACAGCGATTTGCACACCATGCAGTCCGTCTCGAAGACGGTCACGTCCATCACCATCGGGATCGCCATGAGCCGGAAGGAGTTTCCCGCCGATCTGGACGCGCCGATCCTGAAATATTTCGACGATTACAAGATCGCGAACCTGGATGAACGTAAGCGCCGCATCACTTTACGTAACCTGCTGACCATGACGGCCGGGCTGGAGTGGAACGAAGATTTGCCTTACAACGATCCCAAGAATTCCGCGGACGTGATGGAAGCGACGCACGATTGGGTGCAATACGTGATCAACCAGCCGATGGCCGCGGAGCCCGGCAAAGTGTTCGCGTACAGCAGCGGCGTAACGCAGCTTCTATCGCATATCTTCAAGAAGGCCACGGGCAAGAGTGTCGACGAGTACGCCGCGCAATCTCTTTTCCAGCCACTGGGGATTCGCTACCACTGGAAACATTCCCCGACGGGATTGCCGGACACGGAGGGCGGCCTTTACATTTCATCCGCGAGCCTGGCCAAGATCGGTTTCCTGTTCTTGAAGAATGGAATGTGGGAAGGAAGGCAGATTGTTCCGGCGGAGTGGGTAAAGGCCTCGGTTGTCTCCGCTATGAGCGTGGAGGACGAAGGACGGCACTGGGGATATGGCTTTCAATGGTGGCTGCAGCCCTGGGGCAAATCACCGGGAAAATTCGCGTGGGCGGCGCGGGGCTTCGGAGGCCAGGAGCTGCGGGTGGTGCCGGAATACAACCTGATCGTAGTGCTCACCGGCTGGGACATCCTGCCGTCAGCGGCAGAGCCGAGACACGACGAGCTCGAGCGGGTGATCGCGGCCGTAAAGAAGACCGCGCCGTAGCGGACCGTCGCAGAATGAAAGCTATTTCATTGTGGCGCGCCAGCAAGATGCCGGCGCTACCGATATGCTACTGCGCGGCCCAGAGACGCAGGCCGATTAGGCCCCAGGACGCGAAGAACAGGGCTACGACGCAGCAGGCCAGCGCAACCAATAGAGAGTGGATGCGCACGCCGCGTTGAATTTCGGTTTTGGGGACGCGCAAGGCGAGCACCAGGCCGAGTAGCGAGAGCAGGGCGAACAGAATTGTGGCCATGTAGATTCCAATGGTGAAAATATTGGCGGTGCCGATGGCGCTTGCGTGCAGGGCGTTAAAGCAAAACGGAATGGCGACCAGGGAAAGAACGGCCAGCAGCGGCACGACGCGCACGGCGAGGTGTTGTACTCCTTTCATTTTTCCGATGAGTTTGCGTGCGAGCCAGATCAGCGCGAAAGGCACGGTGCTGAGCATCAGCACGGCGCAGAGCACCAGCAGCGCAACGCGCGTATACGGCCAGAGGGGGTTGATTCTGACGGCATAAGAGACCGCGTCATCCCCCATGGATGTAAACGCCATGCCACCAGCTTCATCCGCAAAAAACAAAGTGCTTCCTTCAGGCTCTTTTTCCGCGCGGAAGAGATTCTTGCCGGCGGAGAGCATCGGTTCGGGCTTGCCGAACATCGAAGAATGCGTAAGTTGTCCGCCGATGGCGCGAATGCGGATGCCGCCGGTGAGATCGTCGAGAAACGCGAGCATTTGCGAGCGGGGCGCGCGCTGGACATAAAATCCGGCAAAAGATTGCAGTTCGGCTGGCGCGAGCGCTGTCACAGGTTTGTAGGGCTTGGGATAATCCTTGGAAAGAAATTCAATGGCCAGGCGATTGATATTTTCCAACGCTTCACCTGATCCCGTGCTATTCAGGAGCACGACGTAGCCCCAATCTTGTTCTGGCATGTAGCGATACGAGGAAATGAAACCATCAATCCCGCCATCATGGCCGTGGGTCACAACGCCACCGGCAACTTCCGTGTAATTCGCCAGGCCGTAGCCCAGGCGCAATCCGTGCCGCGAGGCTGAGGTCGTTCGCGGAGTTTCCATCCGCAGGATGGATTCCGGCGCCAGTAGTTGCCTTTGCCCGACCATGCCGCGGCGCAGCAAGAATTGCACCAGCTTCGCGAGCTCACCGGGCGAGGCCTTTAAATCTCCGGCCGGCCGTAAATAAATGTAAGGGTAACCGACGGGATTGGGTGTCTTGCCATCGTAGCCGGCAGCGAGAAGCGCCTTGTTTGCGGCGGTGAAACGATAATCCGCATTGGTCATGCCGAGCGGCCGAAAGAATGTGTCGCGAATATATTTGTCGTAGGGCTCGCCGGTGATTTTTTCGATGAGATAACCCGCGACGCCGTAACCGGGATTCGAGTAGGACATGCGCGTGTCCGGCGGCCAGCGCGCGATTTGCGGCTCCTGAAATCGTTTGAAGACTTCGAGCAGGGGGTAATCGTACGGGTCGTGTACGTTGTAAACCTCGGCAGCTTCCATGTCGTCGAAGCCCGCGGTGTGTTCGAGCAGGTTCACGATGCGCACGGGATCCGTGGACTCCCAGGCGTTCTGCACGGGGATTTCCGGCGCGACATCATGCAACCGCGCTTCGAGATTGATCTTGCCTTCCACCTCGAGTTTCAGCAGCGCCAGGGCCACGAAACTCTTGCTGATGGAGCCGACGCGAAACTCCGTGTCGCAGGTGACAGGCTTCTTGGAGGCAACGTCGGCGTCCCCAATTCCGCCACACCACAGAAGTTCGCCGCGCGAGACCAGGGCGACGCCTGCGCCTGGCAGATGATTCTTGTCCAACTCGGTTTTTATGGCTTTCTGCAATTCTTCGAGAGACTTGGGCGGTGCGGGTTGGGGCTTTTCCTGCGCATAGAGCGCGAGCGGTGGCTGGATGGTGAGCGCAGCGAAGAGCGAAACGAGAAAGCTCGCGCAAAATCGGCGCATAGGGGACCTTTCGTTGGAGATCTCAGGCAAGGTGGGCAGATTCTAGCGGGAAATTTCTTTGACGGCCAATGCTAATGCTGCATCGAATGAAGCGTCTAAACGGAATTGACGCTTAAGCGTGGCTCGCATACGATGCGCGCGGCGCAATTTTTCTTTACTAGCTGCGGGGTTTGCGGCGTGAAACGACTTGGAAAGATTTTGATTTGGGTGGGGGTGGGTCTGTTGGGTGCGGGCGCGCTTGCCAAGATCGCGCTGGACCGCGGCGAGTCACTTAACGCGATTTGGTTTGTGATCGCGACGGTGTGCTGCTATCTGGTGGCTTACCGGCTCTATTCCGCATTTCTCGCTGCAAAGCTTCTTGCGCTGGACGATACTCGCGCGACGCCTTCGGAGCGCCGTGACGACGGCCGCGACTTTGTACCGACCAGCAAATGGGTTTTGTTTGGGCACCATTTCGCGGCGATTGCGGGGCCGGGACCCCTGGTGGGACCAACGCTGGCGGCGCAGTTTGGGTATTTGCCGGGGACATTGTGGCTGATTGCCGGCGCGGCATTCGCGGGGTGCGTGCAGGATTTCATCATTTTGTTCTGCTCGATCCGGCGCGACGGCAAGTCGGTCGGGCAGATGGCGCGAGAAGAAGTGAGCAAGCGCGGGGGATTCATCGCGCAGCTTGCGGTCCTGGCGATCATGGTGATTTTGCTGGGAGTGGTCGCGCTGGTGGTGGTAAACGCGCTGAAGTCGTCGCCGTGGGCCACGTTCACGCTGGCCATGACGATTCCAATTGCGCTGCTGGTCGGCGTATATTTGCGATTTGTGCGGCCGGGGCGCGTGCTGGAAGCGTCGCTGATGGGAGTCGGCCTGATTTTGTTCGTAGTGTTTGCCGGGCAGTGGGTGGCGGATTCGCCGTCGTGGGCGCGCGTCTTCACGCTGGGCGGTGTTCCGCTGGCGTTTGCGATTATCGTCTACGCGTTCGCTGCGTCCGCTTTGCCGATTTGGTTGCTGCTTGCTCCGCGCGACTATCTCAGTGCCTTCATCAAGGCCGGAGCGATTTTCGCGCTCGCGGCGGGAATTTTGTTTGTGCGCCCGCACGTGCTGATGCCTCCTCTGACGCGATTCATCGACGGAAGCGGCCCCGTGTTTGCGGGGAAGATTTTTCCATTTTGCTTTATCACCATCGCTTGCGGAGCGATCAGCGGATTTCATTCGCTAATTTCCTCGGGGACAACGCCGAAGATGATTCTGCGCGAGAGCCACGCGAGGTTTATCGGCTACGGCGCGATGTTGCTGGAGTCATTCGTCGGGGTGATGGCCATGGTGGCGGCGTGCGCAATGACGCCGGGCGTGTATTTTGCAATTAACAGCCCGCCCAGCATCGTGGGTGCCACGCCCGATGCGGCGGGCGCGACGATCAGCGGCTGGGGATTTCCGCTGACCGCGCAAACCATGGCGGGGCTCGCGCATGCGGTGGGCGAGCAGACGCTTTGGAATCGCGCGGGTGGCGCACCGTCTCTTGCGGTGGGAATGGCGCAGATTTTTTCGAACACGATCGGCGGCGAGCGCTTGCTGAGCATCTGGTATCACTTCGCGATCATGTTCGAGGCGCTGTTTATTTTGACGGTGCTGGATGCGGGCACGCGCGTCGGCCGTTTCATGGTGCAGGAATTGGGCGGGCGCGTGTGGAAGCCGTTTGGGCGCACGGGATGGATGCCGGGCATTCTTCTTTCGAGCGCAATCATCGTCGGCATGTGGGGATATTTCTTGTATCAGGGAGTGGTCGACCCGCTGGGCGGAATCAATTCGTTGTGGCCGCTGTTCGGCATCTCGAATCAGTTGCTGGCGGCGGTGGCCCTGGTGGTGGCCACGACGATTTTGCTGAAGATGGGACGCACGCGCTGGATTTGGGTGACCTTGCTGCCGATGGCATGGCTGGTGATCATCACGATGACCGCCAGCTATCAGAAAATTTTCGATGCAAATCCGCGCATCGGGTTCCTGGCGTATGCGAACGCGCTGGTTGCTCAGATTGCGACGGGGAAAATTCCCGCGGCCAAGCTGATGGATACGCAGCGGCTCATCTTCAACCAGCGGCTGGACGCGGTGGTGACCGCGGTCCTTGCGCTGATGGTCATCGTGCTCATTGTGGAGGCGCTGGTGCAGTGGTACGCGATCCTGAGCAGCCGGCGCGCGCCGGTGCTGCATGAATCGCCCTACGTGCAAACGCAGTGGGCGGCGGGCTGCTCGGGCGCGGCGC
>CATPAM010000409.1 GCA_955651735.1 Candidatus Acidiferrales bacterium
CGTGATAGAGAACGGCCGTCTTCAACCCACTAAAGCTAAAGTCGTTCGGATTGCCACGTATTTTGATGGAGCCAAACTTCACTGGAGCAGGAACGCCATTCGTAGTAGCGGCCAGACGATCCAAAATCGGCCCTCCCGGATAGCCAAGACCAAGTAATTTCGCAACTTTGTCGTATGCCTCGCCTGCCGCATCGTCACGCGTTTGCCCAATCTTCCGATAATCAAATGTGCCGCGCGCTTCGTCCAACTTCACTTCGTACAAAACCGTGTGCCCGCCGGAAACGATGAGGCATACCGCAGGCAGCTTCGGCTCGCGGCCGCTTTTGTGCGCTTCCAGAAAAACGGCGTGGACGTGACCCTCCAAATGATTGACCGGCACCAGCGGCTTTTGCAGGGCAGCAGCAAGCGTTTTTCAGTACGTGATACCCACAAGCAAAGCGCCCACCAGCCCGGGCCCCTGCGTCACGCCAATGGCATCGACATCAGCCAATCGCATCTTTGCCTGCTCCAGAGCTTCCCGCACCACCGGCACGATTTGGCGCAGATGCTCGCGCGAAGCCAGCTCTGGCACCACGCCGCCATATTTCCGATGCACATCGATCTGCGAAGCGACCACGCTGGAGAGAATTTCGCGTCCATCTGCAACCACCGCCGCCGCGGTTTCGTCGCAGGAAGACTCGATCCCCAGAATGCGCACGCTCATGGTTTCATTCTGCGCCACCGCCGCACAAAGCTGCAAACGCGCCGAAGGTAGCGCCAGCATCTTGCTGGCGCGCCCAGCTTCCTATGTGCGCACTAACAGGTGCTCCCCGCCTGCCCCTGCGGCTTCCTGCGTATTCTTTCTCAGCAGCGGATTGACAAAACTATTGCCATGCGTCTACTGTGCGAAGGCAAATGCTGCCCATCTTCTTCTCATCGATTTTGCGCGAAAACGCATGACTACAAACGACTCGCAGTCGTCTCCGAATTCCGTTCCCGTGCGCAAAGTCCGCAAAGCAGTTTTGCCGGCCGCCGGATTGGGCACGCGCTTTCTGCCGGCCACCAAAGCGCAACCCAAAGAAATGCTCACCGTGGTCGATAAGCCGCAGATTCAATATGTCGCGGAAGAATGCGTGGCTTCCGGCATCGAGCACATCATCATTGTCACCGGCCGCGGCAAAAGCGCGATAGAGGATCACTTCGACTCTTCGCCGTTTCTCGAAGATTTTCTCGAAAAGCACGGCAAGAAGCAGCAAGCCAAGATGGTCCGCGATATCTCGGACATGGTGCAGGTCAGTTACACGCGACAGAAAGAGCCGCTCGGCCTCGGTCACGCCGTCCTTGTCGCGCGCGACTTGGTGGGCGATGAGCCGTTCGCCGTCCTTCTCGGCGACGTGCTCATTCCCGGCGAAAATCCCGCGACGAAACAACTCATCGACGTGCACGAAGCCACCGGCGTCGGCGCGATCGCGGTGGAGGAAGTCCCGCGTGACCGCACGCACCTGTACGGCATCGTGGCCGGAGAGCCCGCACCGCAGCCTCCGTTCGGCGCGCGCCTGCTGCGCATTCGCGATCTGGTGGAAAAGCCCAAACCAGAAAACGCGCCGTCCAATCTCGCGATTACCGGCCGGTACGTCTTGCCGCCCGCGATTTTCGATTGCCTGGAGCGCACCAAGCCCGGCGCCGGAAACGAGATTCAGCTCACTGACGGCCTACGCACTTTGGCGCAGGAGCAAGGCCTCTGGGCTTACATCTACGAGGGCATCTCCTACGATGCCGGCGACAAGCTCGGCTTTTTGAAAGCTACAGTTGAACTCGCGCTCCTAAATTCCGAGCTGGGTGCCGACTTCCGCGCCTATTTGAAGACCTTGAAGCTGTAAAGGCGTCGACCCGGGACTCTATTTCTTCTTTGGCGATTTATCGGTTTTCTTCTCTTTGCTCCCTGAATCTTTCGTTCCGGAATCTTTCGCGGCCGATTCCTTCGCCCCAGACTCCTTGGATCCCGACTCTTTTGCCGACTCTTTCGATTCCGTCGCCGGCTTTTCCTCTTTCCCGGAATCACCGCTCGACTTCTTGCCGCCGTAATCTGTTACATACCAGCCTGAGCCTTTGAACTGAATTGCCGGCGCGGAGAATAGCGCTTCCACTTTCCCGTCGCAGTGCGGGCATTTTTTCAGGTGCGGACCGGCCACGTTTTCGATTTTTTCCGTCTTCCGGCCGCATTTCAGGCATTTGTACTCGTACAAAGGCACAGAGACTCTCCTTTTTCTGGTGCGGAATCAAAAAGTATACCACGCACCTGACAATCGCTTTCTCAGCGCGTGCTAGACTCCTATCCATGTCCAAGAAGCGCCCTACGCACGACTCTCCCGCGCAAACGCCTCTTTCCCCCTCGAATGGAGCTGCGCCCGGCAGCGGTTGTCTGTACGTCGTGGGCACGCCCATCGGCAACCTCGAAGACATTACGCTGCGCGCGCTGCGCATCTTAAAGGAAGTCGACCTGATCGCCTGCGAGGACACGCGCCACACGCAAAAGCTGCTGAACCACTACAACATCTCGAAAGCGCTGGTCAGCTACCACGAACACAACGAGATGACGCGTTCGCCGGAATTGCTGATTCAACTCGAACAGGGCGCCAAGATTGCTCTCGTCAGCGATGCGGGCATGCCCCTGATCTCCGATCCAGGCTACCGGCTGGTGACGCTTTGCGTGCGCCACAAAATTCCTGTGGTGCCGGTGCCCGGCCCTTCGGCAATGCTCGCGGCGCTGGCGGCGGCCGGATTGCCCAACGAAGAATTCCTCTTTCTCGGCTTTCTTCCGCAGCGCAGCGGCGAACGCCGCCGGATGCTGGAGCACCTGCGCATCGAAGAGCGCACCATGATTTTTTACGAAGCGCCGCATCGCGTGGCGGAGAGCATCGCCGATGCACAGGAGATCCTCGGCGACCGCCCTGCTTGCATTGCCCGCGAAGTTACCAAGCTCCACGAAGAGTTCCTGCGCGGCAAACTCTCGCAACTCGCCGAGTCACTGGCGGAGCGGCCCGCGCGCGGCGAAATTACTCTCATCGTCGGTCCTCCGGAACCGTCCGCATCCACCGGCCAGGCCGAGTCCACGCAAAGCTTGTCGGATCGCGTCGACGAACTAATCCGCCAAGCCAAGCTCGACCGCAAAGAAGCGCTAAAGCTCGCCGCCAAGGAACGCGGCCTAACGCGCCGCGCCGCCTACGAGCAATTGGTCGAAAGCAAAGCAAAACCAAACTAGCATTCCCCGGTAACGCTAGCATCTCGCTGACGCCCCTGTAGCGCTGCCGACCGTGGCAGGAGATTACAATTCGCAGAAACCAAGCACCTAGAGAGAGTTTGCTGGTTAACCCTAACCGACCACCAGCCCCCCATTTTTCGGATGCGTGGCAGGTAAAGGACTTACGGGCACATGCATATCCTAAAATCGTTTGGCGTGGCAGCACTCGCC
>CATPAM010000410.1 GCA_955651735.1 Candidatus Acidiferrales bacterium
GCTCTGGTCCTACCAGCGCGTCTTCTTCGGCGAAGTCACCGTCGAGAAAAATCGCGCGCTTCCCGACGTCTCGCTCCGCGAAAAATGGATCCTGGTCACGATGGCCGTAATCACCCTCTGGATGGGCATCAGCTCCCCGTTCTTCACCCGCCGCTTTGCCGCCCCCTCCCAAGGCGTCCTCGACCAAATGCAGCGCCAATTCCCCCAGGAAGCCCAGGCTCCACCATCGCCCCGACGTGATGAACAAGCACATGTAGCGGCCGCCGACCGCTTGCCCCAAGTCTCGTGGGGTGGCGGGCGCCTTTCGTCAACGCCTGCACAAGTCTCAGCGATAAACGCGCCACCCATCATTCCGAACGCAGCAGGCCGGCTTTTTCTTCCCACTCCGCTCCTGCGGAGTGGCCGGCCCGCGGAGAGAGGAATTTCTCTTCGATTGCAGCCTTCTAGCTCCGACGATGTGACCGTGCGACTGCACGAACCCTCTGAAAGGCTCATCACCCGCCCATGATCCCCCGCCCAGACGACCTGATCCGCGTCCTACCAGAAACCATCTGGTGCGGTTTCGGCGTCCTGCTCATGCTCTTGCAACCCTTCGCGCGCAACCGCCAGGTGTTCACCTTCGTCGCCATTCTCGGCACCGGCCTGGGCACCGCCTCCACCATCTTCGCCGGCAATCCCGGCGGCCCGGCTTTCTTCGGCCTCATCCAGATGGACGGCTTCAGCGTCTTCTTCCATCTCCTCGTCGGCCTCGTCTCCTTCCTGGTCGTTCTCGCCGCCGATTCCTATCTCGAGCGCGAGCACCTGCAGCCTGCCGAGTTCTACGCCCTGGTGCTCTTCGCCACTGTCGGCATGGGCGTGCTTTCCTCCGCGCAGGAACTGCTCACCGCCTTCATCGGGCTCGAAATGAGCTCCATCTCCAGCTATGTCCTTGCCGGATACCGCCGCGATTCCCTGAAATCCAGCGAATCCGCCATGAAGTATTTCCTCCTCGGCTCTTTCGCCACCGCCTTCTTCCTCTATGGCATCGCCCTGGTCTACGGGGTCACTGGCACCACGATCCTTCCCAACATGACCGCCGTCGATCCCTCCAGCACTCTCCTGAAGCTCGGTCTCGCCCTCATCCTGATCGGCCTCGGCTTTAAAGTTGCGCTGGCTCCCTTCCAGGTCTGGACCCCGGACGTCTACGAAGGCGCCCCCACTCCGGTTACCGCTTTTTTCTCTGCCGGACCGAAAGCCGCCGCCTTCGCGCTGCTCCTGCGCATTTACGCCACTGTGCCTGCCGCGACGCATTTCTGGTTCTGGGCCTTCTGGGTGCTCGCGGTACTCACCATGTTCGCAGGCAATCTCGGTGCCCTGGTGCAGACCAACGTTAAGCGCATGCTCGCCTACAGCTCCATCGCGCATGCCGGCTACATCCTGGTAGCCTTCGCCGCCGTCACCTATCTCGCCGGAAATCCCGATGGCGGTGCGGCCGCTGCCTACGCTGCCGTGCTCTTCTATCTAGTCAGCTATGCGCTCGTAAAACTCGGCGCCTTCACAATCGTCTCCGAGCTCGGCGGCGCCGGCGAAAAGCATCTCTCGCTTGACGACTACGCAGGCCTCGGACAGCGCCAACCGGTTGCCGCTGCCGTTCTCTCCCTCTTCCTGCTCTCGCTGCTAGGCTTGCCCGTCACCGCTGGCTTCTTCGGCAAGTTCTACATCTTCAAAGCCGCCGTAAACTCGCACCTCATCTGGCTTGCCGTCCTGATGGCCATCAACAGCGTCATCGGCGCCTACTACTACCTGCGCCTCATCGTCGTGATGTACATGCGCGAGCCTAGCGCTGAATCCGCCCCCGCCGTAGTGGGCTTCGCCCTCACCGTCAACCTCGTACTCGCCATCACCGCCCTCGGCACCGTCTACTTCGGCCTCTTCCCCAACCGCATCCTAAATTTCGTCCTCCAATCCAACCTCCTCGCCCGCTAGCTCTGGCTTCGCAAAGGCTTTCTCACAAAACACCTGTACCCATCTTGGGAACAGCGTATAATCATAGATCCGAACGGTATGCGCGTTATTGCTCGAACGACTCTAAAGCAGTTTGTCGAGAAACTGCGCGGACACAAAGACCAGAAAGCAGTGAAATCGGCTCTGGACGCATGGTTTTATGAGGCGCAGCAGGCGGATTGGAAAAACCCAGCTGATGTGCGGAAAGCATATTCGAGCGCAAGCATCATTGGTTCGGACCGCGTGGTCTTTAACATCAAGGGCAATGACTACCGGCTGGTAGTTGCGATTAACTATCGCCTCCAAATCGTTTTCATCAAGTGGCTGGGATCGCATGCGCAGTATGACAAGATCGACGTAAGGACCGTGCAATATGGAGATTAAACCCATCCGGAACCGTCGGGATTATGGGGTGGCGCTTCGCCGCGTTGAGTTTTTGTGGGACTCCAAGGAGGGCTCGCCCGAATTCGATGAACTCGACGTCTTGGCTACGCTTGTCGAAGCTTACGAGCGGGAACACTACCCTGTCGACCTGCCGGATCCGATCGAAGCCATCAAGTTCCGCCTCGAGCAGCAAGGCAAGAACACTCGCGCCCTGGTCGGTATAATCGGGCAACGCACCCGGGTCTACGAAGTTCTTCAGAAGAAGCGCGCCCTCTCGCTGGAAATGATCCGGAACCTCCACGACAAGCTGGGTATTTCTGCCAACGTCCTCATCCAGCAGACTCGGAACTGGAAGCGGCCTAAGCGCCAGAATGCTCGGCGGCAAGCGCGCTCGCTGAAACGGAAGATATCGGCATAGAGGGCACGAGCCGATTTTCCTTGACTTTTTGTAGGCGGCAGCCACAGTAGCTCTTGGGTAAATCAAAGCCCAGCGTCCTTTCGATTCCTAAGTCCTTTAGAATGCGCTCTCAGATCCCACGTAGCATTGTGCGAACTCGAACCTACTTTCTGATCAACTCAGGTGCCGGACGTGCGGCGGCCTGGCAACGGGCCTGCAAGTCCTTTGAAATCCGCACTTCCGAAAAAGTAGGGGAAGGGGTACCCTCCGCCATTTGCAATCTCTCTCAAAAGCAAAAGGCCCAGAAGCGCTCGCCTCCAGGCCCTCAGGGAAACGCCTCTAAGACCTGTGCCTACTTAAGCTTTAAGTACAGGAGGAAACCCAGCGCAAAGGTGAACAGCGTCAGCGTCTCCACGAACACCAGTCCCAGGATCATGGCCGCGCGGACCCCGCCGGCCGCTCCGGGATTGCGCGCGATGCCCTCGCAAGCGGCTGCCGCAATGCGTCCCTGCCCCAGTCCGCCGCCAACGGCCGCGATGGCTACGCCAAAGCCCACCGCCAGCACCAGCGTCGTCGGATTAATCGGCGGCTGAGCTTGATCCCCCGTTCCTTGCGCGAATGCCGCTGGAGCGATCATCATCACCGCCACCAGCGCCAGTACAACGATTGCTGCTTTCTTCATAGACTTCCTCCTCGTGAATTGCCGCCAGGAGGTGGTTCCCGGACACCGTGCAGCCGGGCTCACACTGAAGCGGCCACTGCAAGCCTTTTGGGGGTCGGAGCTTGAAGCTCCGACATCAAGCCCAGTTCGCTCAAGGGCTTTAGCCCCTGAGGAAAACTCTTAATGTTCTTCCGCTGTGGCTAAGCCAATATAAACGGCTGGCAGAATCGTAAATACATATGTCTGCACGATGGACACAAAAATGTGCAATGCAATAAAGGCCAGCGGAATCAGCGCCGGGAAAATTCCCAGAATCACTCCCAGCACCGGCGATTGCTCCCAGCCCCACACCGCCGGCGCGAGGGTTAGACTGAGGAACAGCCCATAGATCATGTCGCTAGCGAAAATATTGGCCCAGAGACGCACTGTGAGGGATAGCAAGCGCGCGCAAGTGCTGAGAATTTCCACGGGAACGATCAGCGGAACCAGCCACCAATCCACGCCACCACTAAAACTTTTCAGGTAGCCCCATGCCCCGTGTTGGCGAATGCCCTGCCAGTTGAAGTACAAAAACGTGATGATGGCGCAAGCCAAAGGCACGCTTACGGTAGCCGCAGGGGACGTGAGAAACGGAAACACGCCAAAAAGGTTGGCGATCAGAATAAACAGCGCCACGCTGCCTACCAGGGGCACGTAGCGTTCCCAATGGTGCCCGGCGTTCTCTTCGAGAACATCGGCAATCCCAAAACCGAGCGGATTCGTGAGCAGCAACTCAGCAACTTGCTGTGAAGCTCCCGGCTTTTCAACCGACAACCGAGACCGCACGCAAAGCGCCAGCAAAGTGCCCACGACGAGCACCAACAGCCCCATCACAACGTGCTCCGGAATCGGCAGTTCGGAATTACTCGGGCGAATGTGCAAAGTGGAAAGCAGCGCAAGCGCCGCTCCGCCCAAGTAGTGATTCACCAACTGCGTAATCCAGCTCGCGTGCTCTCCCATTTCGACGACGCCCGCGCGGGGCCTACGCTCCTATCGCTCAGAATGCCAGAGTTCGTACACACTCGCGGCAATCGCCGCGGCTGCCAAAGCGCACATTCCCACTACCATGCTAGCAAGGGGAACCTTAAGAATCTTAAAAATACCATACACCATCAGGGCTATCAAGCCGTAGCGAAACACCGCTGCAAAGTACGCGCCAAGTGGGACGCGAGGCTTCTCAGCCCCGGCCTGCGCCGCGGAAGCCGCCACCAGTGCATCCAATCCCCTGCGCAGCCACCGAAAATTAAGCCAAGCCAGCACCGCGCCGATTAGCAATCCTACGGACCACAGCCGGCTCCCGACGAAAGCAGCAGCCGCCGCGCTCGCCGCTCCAAAAACTAGCGTCAGCCATGCAATCCGCCGCTCGGTTGGGAACGCAGGATCGGTGGTCGATTGGTGTGACGTGGTAGTCAAATGCGTCGAGCGTCAGGGCTTCATCCGCTGAGGGTCTGCCATTTTCGCGTGTAGGTTCTCACTGATCGCTTTGCGCCAACCGCCGCAACACTTCCTTCAGGCCACCCGCAAAACCCAGCGCCCCCAGGACCAGCGTGAAAATCATTTTCGTGTGCAGCCAGTGGTCCAGAAAATACCCAAGCAAGCCACCGAGCAATACCGCGCCCACAATGGTAAACGGCAGCTCCATCGCCAGCGCCGCCTGCGAAGAATACTTCTTCGCCTTCGTCACCTCCGGCGATTTCCGCCCGCTGCTGTCCGGCGTTT
The DNA here is from genome assembly GCA_955651735.1 of Candidatus Acidiferrales bacterium. Classification (GTDB taxonomy): domain Bacteria; phylum Acidobacteriota; class Terriglobia; order Acidiferrales; family UBA7541; genus Acidiferrum. Next base: position 5,184 of record CATPAM010000410.1, read on the forward strand.
CGTCCACAGCCATATGGATATCGTGCCTCAGCGTGGTTTTATTTCTCGAACAGCAGCTCGCCGGCGCGGTGCGTGGCCTTTACCACCGCTTTGATCAGCGTGACGCGCAGCTTCCCTTCTTCGAGTTCGAGGATGCCATCGATCGTGCATCCAGCGGGCGTGGTCACCGCATCCTTCAACAACGCTGGGTGGTCGCCCGTCTCGAGCACGACGCTGGCCGCGCCTTTCATTGTTTGCGCTGCAAGCAGCGTCGAAACATCGCGCGGCAAACCCACTTTCACGCCCGCTTCGGCGAGTGATTCGAGAATGATGTACGCAAACGCCGGCCCGCTTGCGGACAGCCCTGTGACGGCATCCATGTTTTTTTCATCGACCACCACGGTGCGCCCCACGGCGTCGAACATTGTGCGCGCAATTTCCAGATGTTGTGCCGCGGCGTGCGAGCCGCGACAAATCCCGGTCATGCCGCAACCGACCGCGCACGGAGTGTTGGGCATGGCGCGAACTACCGGCACCGTGCCGCCGATATGCTGCTCGATATAGTTGGTCGGCACGGAAGCGGCCACGGAAATCACCAGCGTCTTTTCGCTCAGCTCCGGCGCAATCTCTTTCAACACCTCGCCAACGACTTGCGGCTTCACGCCGAGCAGCACGATGTCCGCGCCGTGCATGGCCTTGCGGTTCTCCGTGGTCACCGCCACGCCGAGCTCTTTCGCGAGCGACGCGGCTTTTTCCGCATGCTTCACCGTAGCAGTCACGCGCCCAGCGTCAAACAATCCCTGTTTCAGGTACGCGCGCAGCAAAATCCCGCCCAGCTTCCCTGTCCCTAGAACCGCCAATCTCTTGTCTGCAAGCTTCTGTGCCATAGACCAAGCATTGTTGACGACGCAGGCGAGCGCGTCAACTCCGTTTGGGGTGCCCTCAACTTGCTCACGCTTGAGAAGCCTGCTTTCGAGTAGCCCGGCTTCAAGTAGAATGGTGCGTCCATGAAACTCCGATTCGATCCCGACGACTCCTCGACCCTCCACGGCTCCGCGTTTCTTGCGCTCCTGGTTACCGTGGTCAGCATGCCGATTTTTTACTCGCAGGAAGCTCCATCTCCCGCGAAAAACACCTTAGAGCGCAGAACCGATGTGAGCGTGCCGATGCGCGACGGCGTGGTGCTTCGCGCGGACGTTCTGCTTCCGGGCGCCGACGGCAAGTTTCCGGCGTTGATCTATCGCACGCCGTACGGCAAGCAATTTGCCTTGCAGGAATACAAAACGTTCGGGAAGGCCGTCGCGCGCGGTTACGCGGTGGTCGTGCAGGATGTTCGCGGCCGCTACGCTTCCGACGGCGATTTCGTCGCGTATCAAAACGAAGGCCGCGACGGTTATGACACCATCGAATGGGTGGCAAAGCAGTCCTGGTGCGACGGAAACATCGGCACCTTCGGGCTCTCTTATCCTGGCGCGGTGCAATGGCTTGCCGCGGTGGAGAATCCTCCGCACTTGAAAGCCATGGTGCCGGCCATGACGTTTTCCACGCCGCGCAATTTCTTCTACTCCGGCGACGTGTTCGACGGCTCGTGGCTCGACTGGATCTGGATGAACATCGCGCCGGACATTCGGCGCCGCAAGAATCTGCCGGGACCAAAGACGTACGAACAAGCTGGAGAAACCTGGAAGCGCGAGCACGAACGCCTACAGTCTTTTCTGCCGCTGCGCGAGTTGCCTGACCTGAAGGACGTCGCGCCTTTTTATTACGAATGGCTCGCTCATCCGGCCGCCGATCCCTGGTGGGAATGGGCGGAACTGCGCAACAAGTATGGCCGCGTGCACGCCGCGACGCTCAATCTTTCCGGTTGGTACGACGAAGCGTATGGCCCCGACGGCGCGACAACTAATTTCAATGGACTTCTGAAGGAGCGCCGCGGCGACAAAGACCCGCGCACGCGCACCATCATTGGTCCGTGGACGCATGGCGGCCAGGAAAAAACGCGAGCCGGCGTGCGTGACTTCGGGCCGAGCGCGGCAATCGACTACGACGAATTGATCTTGCGCTGGATGGATCGCTACGTGCGCGGCATCGTGAATGGCGTTGACGGCGAAAAACCGGTGCGCCTGTTCGTGATGGGGAAAAACATTTGGCGCGACGAAGATGCCTGGCCGCTCGCGCGCGCTAAAGTGCAAACCTACTACTTGCGGAGCGAATCGAACTCCGCCAGGTTCGCGAGGCTAAACCAAACGGCGCCTGATCGCGCGGGGAGCTACAACGAGTTTTTCTCCGATCCCGCGCACCCCCTCACCGATCCCTATGACGTCGATGGCGCGCAGGATTACCGTTCACTTGCGGGACGCAAAGACGTTCTCGTCTACGACACCGATCCTCTGCTGGCCGACACCGAAGTCACCGGGCCGATCCGCGCTGAAATCTATGTTTCCGCGGACGTGCCCGACCTGGACCTATGGGTGCGGCTCCTGGATATCGCTCCGGACGGCACCGCATTGAATCTCATGAGTCCCGGCTTGGACGTCCTGCGTGCCAGCTATCGCAATGAGAAGCTGCAACCGGAGTTGCTCAAACCCGGTCAGATTTACAAGCTCACTCTCGACCGCATGCTCACCAGCAACGTTTTTCGAGCCGGCCACCAGATTCGCATTCAGATTTCCGGCGCTTTCTTCCCGCATTTTTCACGCAACCTGCAAAGTGGCGAATCGGAAATGACTTCGTCTGCGATGTGCCCAGCGCACGTGCGGATCTATCATGATCCCGATCACCGTTCTCGTATCGAGCTGCCCGTCATTCCCCGTTGAAGCCGCCCGCTGAAACAGTTGATGCAGGCGACACACACCAGGGCGAGGGCCGCCCCACGCGCGCCCTGCGATGCCACAATAAGAATTGAGCGAAATGGCCCAGCTCAAAAATTCGATCTCGCCCGCTGGCGAGGACCACCCCGCGCCGCCATCCCGTTTGGCCGGCCTTCTGCAC
>CATPAM010000411.1 GCA_955651735.1 Candidatus Acidiferrales bacterium
AAACCAACTGGCGAACTGGCTGCGCTTCCCTGCGTCGCGAGAAGCCATTCTCGAGCGACAGAGTTTAGTCCGCGAACTCCGGGACAAACTCGACTTGCGGGAGGATCTCGCGGTGACCGGCGAAGATTTGCGCACGCGGCTCAATCCCGAATCGCTCGTTGGCTGGGCCGAAGGGCAGCGAGTCTTGCCCAAATCTCTGTGGCGATTTGTCGCTGCGATTTTCGCGCTTGGCACCGCGGCGGCCATCGTGTACTACTTCACAGGCGGAACGTATCGCATCGCGCTTATCCTTCTCGCTGTCGATGCTGTTTTTCTTCGCTCTTTGAAGAAGCGAGCGCAGGCCGTGATTCACGGGGTTTCTTGCAATGCCGAAGGACTTCTTCTCTTTTCACAGATCCTGCAACGGCTCGAACGGGAACCGTTTGCTTCGCCACGGCTGCAAGCCTTCTCGGCGGAACTTACCGCAGTGGGGCGACGAGCCTCGCGCGCGATTCTAAAGTTGGCTAGGATCGTTTATTGGATCGATGCAGAACACAGCTTGCTCGCGCATTTGGCCGACTTGCCCTTGCTTTACTTCATCCAGGTGGCATTCGCCGCGGAGGCTTGGCGGACTCGTTTCGGGCACAGCATGCGCCGTTGGGTGGAGATTACTGGTGAGGTCGAGGCGTTGCTGTCGCTCGCGGGATATTCCTTCGAGCATCCTGCGGACCCGTTTCCGGAATTCGAGAATGCAGAGAATCCCGCGGCGACACTTCGCGCCGAGCAACTGGGCCACCCGCTGATTCCTGCGGCCCGCTGTGTTCGCAACAGCGTCCGGCTCGATGACCAAACCCGAGTTCTCCTGGTGAGCGGCTCAAATATGTCGGGCAAGAGTACGCTTCTGCGCGCGGTCGGAATCAACGCGGTTTTGGCCATGGCCGGTGCTCCGGTGCGCGCAAAGTCGCTGCGGCTGACGCCGCTGGCCATCGGCACGCGCATCCGCAGCACGGATTCCCTGCAGGAAGGCCGCTCCGGCTTTTACACCGAAATTCTGCACATCCGCGCGGTGTTTAGCCTGGCGGAAAGCACCAAGCTGCCGCTGCTGTTCCTGTTTGACGAATTGCTCGAGGGCACCAACTCCAAAGATCGCAGGATCGGCGCCGAGGGCTTACTTCAGGCGCTGCTTGGCCGAGGGGCGATCGGCATCGTCACCACACATGACCTGGCTCTGACCGAAATCGGGCAATCCCTGGGCCAGCGCCTGCGCAACATGCATTTTCAAGACTACGTCGAGAACGGCAAAATGCGTTTCGATTACACGCTGCGCGATGGGGTCGTGGCCAAGAGCAATGCCCTCGAGTTGATGCGGCTTATCGGACTGCAGGTGTGATGGTGTTCTTGTGACGCCCGCACGCGCAGGCCTCGATCCCCCCAAACGCGCGTTTCTATTGCTTTCCCATAGGAGTTGTGCGAACATCGCTATGGGTAACCCATAGGAGAATGCGTGGCCCAGAAAAAGGACGTCTGGCAAGGAACTCTGGCGCTGATGGTGTTGAAGACGCTCGATACGCTGGGGCCGCTGCACGGCTACGGCATCGCGCGACGTATCGAGCAGACCAGCGGCGATTTGCTGGCCGTCAATTACGGCACGCTTTATCCCGCACTCCTCAAGCTTGAGCAGGAAGGCTACATCAGCTCTGAGTGGGGCGTCTCCGACAACAACCGCAAAGCCAAATACTACAAGCTGACACGCGCGGGCAAAAAGCAGCTCGAACGCGAAGCACGAGACTGGGAGCAAACGACGGCGATCGTCGCAAGGTTCCTGGCGCCTGGCGAGGAAGTTTCATGAGATGGCTGCGCGTGTTCGCCCTGCGCGTGGCTGGATTATTCGCGAAAAGCCAGCGCGATCGGGAGTTTGCTGCCGAGCTAGATGGCCATCTCCAAATGCACATCGACGACAACCTTCGATCTGGAATGAGCGCTGAGGAAGCGCGCCGGCAGGCCCTCCTGAAGCTCGGCGGTTTCGAGCCAACCAAGGAAATCTATCGCGAGCGCCGCGGACTCCCGCTGCTCGAAACCGTGCTGCAGGACCTGCGATATGCGGTGCGGACGTTGTGGAAAAATCCAGGCTTCACGTTGATCGCGGTGTTGACGCTGGCGCTCGGCATTGGCGCCAACACTGCCATTTTCAGCATGGTGAATGCGCTGCTCCTGCATCCCTACAATTTCCCTGAGCTCGACCGCCTCGTCCGCGTCTGGGAAAATCGCGGGATCGATGAAGGCGCGGACGCAAGATTCATTGCGCCTCAGGATGCCGCCGATCTGTTGAGCGGAGCGCCAGTGTTTGACGCGCTCACCACTTACAAGTGCGGCGATTTCAACTTAAGCGCCGAAGGAAATGTGCAGCCGGTACTCGGTTGCCACGTCTCCGCGAACTTCTTTAAGGTGCTCGGCGTGGGTCCGGCATTGGGACGCGCGTTCAGTGCGTCAGAAGAGCAGCCCGGCGCAGGCCAGGTCGCCGTCGTGAGCTATGGATTTTGGCAGCGGCGCTTCGCGGGTGACGCCGGACTCCTCGGCAAGACAATCCAAATGAATGGAAAGAAGTACACCGTCGTTGGCATCATGCCGCGCGGCTTTGACTATCCAGTGCCCATGGAATTGTGGGTTCCTCTGGGTCTGAATCCCGCCGAGAAAACGGATCGTGCCAAGCTCTCGCTCGAATCCCTAGGACGGCTCAAGCTTGGTACCAGCGTCGCACAGGCGCGAAGCGCCGCCGATTCTGTCTCCCAGCGGCTGCAACAGGAATATCCAACCACTAACGCAAACCGCCGAACTGAGGTCTTGCAGCTTCGAAGGGAGTTGTACCTCTATACTCTGCCATTGTTTCTGTTGCTGCAGGCCGCGGCCATTTTTGTGCTGCTTCTCGCCTGTGCCAACCTCGCGAATTTGCTGTTTGCGCGAATTTTCGGGCGCCAGAAGGAAATCGCGGTGCGCACAGCGCTGGGCGCGGGACGCTGGCGTTTGGCGCGCTTGTTTGTCACCGAAACATTATTGCTATCGTGCATCGCGGGAGGCGTGGCGGTGGCTGTGTCCTTCTGGAGCGTCAAAGTTCTGCGCACCAGCATTGCCCCGAGCTGGACCATGTGGGTACCCGGATGGGACGGAATTCAAGTGGACCGCACAGTCCTCGCATTCACTGTGCTCCTCATCGCCGTCATTGGGTTCTTATTCGGCTTGGGAACTGTTCTGCACTCCGGCCAAGCGCTGCCGTACGCGACTCTGAAGGAAGGGGGCCGCGGCCCAATGCTCGGCAGCAAGGGCCGTCTGCGCAGCGCTTTGGTGGTTGCGCAGGTGATGTTCGCGCTGGTGTTGTTGGTGTGTGCAGGCCTGACAACCCAGGCGTTCCTGCGGCTTGTGGATGTATACCAAGGTTTCCAAGCGGCCAACGTCTTGCGAACGGAAATTCGGCTGCCCGAAAAGTCGTATTCCGAAAATTCGCAGGTCGCCAGTTTCTACGATCGCGTCCTACGCGGTAGCGCTTCGCTGCCTGGTGCAAGCGCCGCAGCGCTGGTGACCAATAGCCCTGCCAGCAACGTCGACAACGAGACCACTTTCTTTACCATCAACGGGCGCCCCGCGGTGAAGGCCAGCGAATCCCCTTCCGCCGATCTGCAGATTTCCAGCCCCGACTATTTCTCGGTACTGCGGATTGTGTTGGTCACAGGCCGCGTCTACTCCTACGCGGACAATGCCAATGCCGCGCGCGTCGCGGTCATCAGCCGCAGCATGGCCGTGCGCTACTGGCCCAATGGAGATGAAGTGGGTCAACAGATCAAGCTTGGAGCAGCCGATTCCAAAGAACCGTGGATGACCGTCGTGGGCGTGGTCGAAGACGTGCGGCAGAACTGGTGG
>CATPAM010000412.1 GCA_955651735.1 Candidatus Acidiferrales bacterium
GGAGAAACAACCTCCAGCACCGTCTCCGCCACAATGGGTACAGTATCCGGCATAAGGCCTGTGTTCCACGGATTGTAGCATTTCTTTAGCGCGTCCAGAGATTTCGCGAGCGACGTAAAGGGCTTTCTCCGGCGGGCTTAGTTTATGATGAGTCAATAATTAGTTGATTGAATTTTTGTCGAATTATGGGGCGAAGCATCGCCCGTCGCACCTCGAGGGCCTGCAGCGGTCTTGAGTAACTGGGAGGGCACGCCTGGGCTTAATTTGCGAGCAGGGTGGCGCTGTCTGCGAGGAAAATTAAGGAACAGCGAAAGCGGTACGAACCCGCAGGGGAAACAGGGAGACTTGCTGGCGAGGCCACCAAAGCGGTGGGCTTGCGGATCGCTTGGGAGAGCGGCAAAGAATGGAACAAGAACGAAGGCGCATGCCACGCGTGCCGTTTGTGGCTTCGGCGGAACTGCTGGAGGTCGACAGCGGGACGCGCATGAACGCGCAGGTCAGCGAGCTGAGCCTGCACGGCTGCTACGTGGACACGCTGAACCCACTCCCCAAAGGCACTAGTGTGTATGTGAAGATTTTCACGGAGGAATATTTCTTCGAGACACCCGCGATTGTGGTTTATTGCCACCCGCGTCTGGGCATGGGCCTGGCATTTCACGACGTGAAGCCCCATTTTGTAAACGTGCTGCAGAATTGGGTAATGGCCTCTGCAGGCAGGAAGGGTCTCGGGGACTGACCGCCCCAATTTCTTCAGGAAGGCTCTTGCTCCAGCGCTGCCAGTTGCGCGAGCACGCGCTCTTTGTTCTCCGCGGAGAGAGTCTTGTACAGATCGAGAATCGTTTTTATCCCGTCTTGCTCGGCAACCGAAACTGCCCCCTTGCCCTTAGGATGCGCCAGGCGCTTGTGTGACTTCACATGACGCGAACTGAAGAGCTTGCCGCAGACATCGCATCGAACAGGCTCCGGCATCGACAACACCTCTCAGGTGAATGTCCCCCAATGTGATTACGACGCCGCCGCGCGGCATGCGGTTACTAGGAAGTCTCAGATTGTGCCAGGAACACAACTGGAAGGAGAAGCGGGCGCTCGGCACCAAAGTTGCAATGCATTCGAGCGGAGACCGCGAACAGCCGCAATCAGTCGAAGCAAGTAGCAGCGCCTTGGCGGCGCGTTGCACGCCTGCTGAACGGCTTGCCTTGACGATGCGGGCTTAATCACTTAGTGTCTTTTACCTGTTATGAGACGACGAATCACATCGACGGTGAGCGCTCTGGGGTTGGCTGTGGCGGTATTTTTCCTGACGACGCGAGTTTCCGGCAGCCAGACGGCGGCGGAGGATCGGACGCTTACGGAGGCGGCGAAGGGATGGCCGCGGGAGGCGGTGCGCGGGGCCAAGGCGATGGTCGCTACCGATGAGGAGTTGGGGTCGAAGGCGGGCGTGGAGATTTTGAAGCGCGGCGGGAATGCGGTGGATGGGGCCGTGGCGGTGGCGTTTGCGCTGGCGGTGGTGGAGCCTGCGGCGGGGAACATTGGCGGCGGCGGATTTATGCTGGTGCGCTTGGCGGACGGGCGGACAACGTTTCTAGATTACCGGGAAGTGGCGCCGGGTGCGGCGACGCGGAACATGTACATCAAGCCGGATGGGAAGCTGGATGAAAAGGCTTCCGTGATTGGGTACAAGTCGGTGGCCGTGCCGGGAACGGTGGCGGGACTGGAACTGGCGCTGAAAACGTATGGGACGATGAAGCTCGCGGAGGTGATGGAGCCGGCGATACGTCTGGCGGAAAACGGGTTTGCGGTGAGCGAGAAGCTGGCGCGGCAGTTGCAAGAAGAGAAGGCGAGACTGGAGCAGTTTCCCGTGAGCCAGCGGATTCTTTTGAACGATGGGAAAATGTGGAAAGCAGGAGACACGCTGAAACAGCCGGAACTGGCGGCGACGCTGAAACGGATTGCGAAGAATGGCGCAGAGGAGTTTTATGGCGGCAAGACGGCGCGGATGATCGCGGCGGATATGGAGAAGTCGGGCGGGTTGATTACGCTGCAGGATTTGGCGGCGTACAAGCCGAGAGTGCGGGAAGTGCTGCGCGCGAAGTACCAGGGCGGCGGGCACGAATGGGAGGTGCTGACGTCGCCGCCACCGAGCTCGGGTGGCGTGGCGATTATCGAAGCGCTGAATATGCTGAAGGATGTGCCGCTGAAGAGTTGGGAGGACGTGGAGAGCGTGCACATGGTGGCCGAAACGATGCGGAGGGTGTTCGCGGACCGCGCTGCGTACTTGGCGGACCCGGATTACTCGAACGTGCCGGTGGCGGGTCTGACCGCTTCGTGTTACGCGAAGGAGTTGGCGGGAACGATTGATGCACAGCGGGCGTCTTCGAGCAAAGAGGTGCGGGCGGGGAAGCCGCATGCGTGCGGTGCGGCGGCGGCGGGCGCGGCGCCCTCGACGCTGGTGAGTTTGGGCGAGGGGCCGCACACGACGCATTTTTCGGTGGTGGATGCAGCGGGAAACGCGGTGGCGAGCACGTATACGCTGAACGACAGTTATGGGTCGCACGTGACGAGCACGGCGGGATTTTTGCTGAACGACGAGATGGACGACTTTACGACGCAGCCGGGCGTGCCGAACGCGCTGTTCGGGCTGATTCAGTCGGAGGCGAATGCGATTGCGCCGGGGCACCGGCCGCTGAGCTCGATGACGCCCACGATTTTGTTGCGCGACGGGAAGCTGAGTTTTGTGACGGGATCGCCCGGTGGGCCGACGATTATTTCGGCGACGCTGCTGAGCGTGATTAACTGGATGCGGCTAGGAATGGATGCGCAGGCGGCGATCAATGCGCCGAGGTTTCATCATCAGTGGGTGCCGGACCAGATTTTCATGGAAGAGGATTTTCCGGAAGGCACGCAAAAGGCGCTGGAGGCGCGGGGATTTACGGTCAAGCGACGGGGACATATAGGGCTGGTGAATGCGATTGGGATTGATGCGAAGAGCGGGGAGAGGTTGGGTGCGGCGGACCCGCGCGATCATGGGTCAGCTGTGGGGTATTGACAGAAATCGAGGATTTAACGCCGAGCACGCCGAGGGAAGAGCGCAGAGGGCACGGAGAAGCGAAAGGCAATGTCAAAAAGACCTCGCACGCAGTGATGGTTGAGATCCTTCGGCCCGGCTGAAAAGCGCCGGGACCTCAGGATGACAACCGCTCAACCCAGACAAGTTGAAATTATGGACAGACTGCTATCGACGTACCTTTTTGTTTCGCGAAAACTGACTCGGGAACTGCTCGGGCAAATTGCCGGGGCGGGATTTTCGGGCGTGGAGATTTTTTGTTCGCGAGCGCATTTTGATTACACCTCAAAGACCGAGGCGCGGGACATCGGCGCGAGTCTTGCTGATTTGGGGCTGACGCTGACTTCGCTGCACGCGCCGACCAGCCGGGACTTGAGCGCTACGCGGGAGAGCGGGCAGCCGCTTTCGATTTGCGAAGTGGAGCGGGTGCGGCGCATTGAGGCGATGGATGAATTGAAGCGGGCCATCGATATCGCCGAGGATTTGCCGTTCCCGCGCTTGATTTTTCATATGGGCGGGACAAGAGAGACCGCCGACCCGCGCAAGCGCGACGCAGCGTTCAGTTCGCTGGAGCATTTGATCTTGCACGCGAAGCACGTGGGCGTGACGATTTGCGTGGAAAATACCGCGAGCGAAATGGGCGATCCGGCGTATTTGCGGGCGTTTTATGACGAGACGCGGCTGACCGGGCTGCGGTTTAATTTTGATATTGGGCATGCGCATCTGGCGGATGGGCCGGAGGAAGAGCGTGTGGAGAAGGGATTTGCACCTTTGCGGGAGTTGGTGGTAGGCGCGCACATTCACGATAACCATGGTGAGAAGGATGAGCATTTGCCGCCCTACGACGGAACGATTGATTGGGAGAAGGCGATCAAAATGTTGAAGACGGCACCGGACGCGAAATTGCCACTGCTGCTAGAGTTGAAGGAGAAGACGGGGCCGGAGGCGGCGTCTGCGCAGGAGCAGCTTGCGGCCGCGAGGAAGGCTTGGGATCGGTTTGAGGAAGAGTGGGCGTAGAGGACAGAGGCTAGACGTTAGAATGACCATTAAGGGTTCCCGTGGAAGCAATCGCCATCTCGGAATTCAAAGCTAAATGCCTCGCTGTGCTCGAGCGCATCCGCAAGACCAGAACGCCTATCCGAATCACGCGCGACGGAAAACCGTTAGCGGAGGTTGTTCCTTCGTCGGCCGCTCAGGAGCGTTCCGCCAGGATTCAGCCCATGAAAAGATTCCGTAGAAATTCTGGGCGACATAATTTCACCGACCACCAACGAGGGCGAATGAAGGTCGTTCGCGATTGAGGCTTCGACGAAGCATTGCAGGAAATCCACCGACAATAACCATGATCCGATGACCGTCATCACCATCGAACAGGCAGGGAAGTACGAAGGGCAGGACGTGACGATTCGCGGGTGGCTTTACAACTTGCGGGAGTCCGGCAAATTGGTGTTTCCGATTTTTCGTGATGGGACCGGGATCATTCAGGGGGTGTGCGCGCTAAAGGAAAACCCGGAGGCGTTTGCGGCGCTGAAAGGATTGACGCAAGAGTCGAGCGTCATTGTGACGGGAAAAATTCGCGCGGAGCAGCGGGCGCCGGGCGGATATGAGCTGGGGGTCAGCAGAATTCAGGTGGTGCAGAAGGTTCCGGAGAGCACGCCGTTTCCGATACAACTGAAAGAGCATGGCGTGGATTTTTTGCTGGATCACCGGCATTTGTGGATGCGCACGCCGCGGCAGGCGGCGATTTTGCGGATTCGCGCGGAGGCTGAAAGGGCGGCGCGCGAGTTCATGGACAGCCAGGGTTACACGCTGACGGATGCGCCGATCTTCACGCCGGCGGCTTGCGAAGGGACTTCGACACTGTTCGAAGTGAATTACATCGATAACGAGAAGGCGTACCTGACGCAGAGCGGGCAACTGTACATCGAAGCGACGGCCATGGCCCTGGGGAAGGTGTACACGTTTGGGCCGACCTTTCGCGCGGAGAAATCGAAGACGCGGAGGCATCTCACAGAGTTTTGGATGCTGGAACCGGAAGCGGCGTACGTCGAGCTGGATGAGGCGATGACGCTCGGCGAGGGGCTGGTGAGCGCGATTGTGCAGTCGGCGCTGAAGAATAAAGCGCGCGAGCTGGAGACGCTGAAGAGGGATGCGACGAAGCTGCAAAATGTGAAACCACCATTTCCGCGGATCAGCTATGAGGACGCGATCAAGGTGTTGCAGAAGCATGGGAATCCGGCGAAATTTGGCGATGATATTGGTGGCGACGAAGAGACGATCATTTCGAATGAGTTCGACCGGCCGGTGCTGGTGCATCGGTATCCGGCGGCGATCAAGGCGTTTTACATGCAACCGGATGCGGAGCGGCCGGACCTGGCGCTGGCGTTTGACATGCTGGCGCCGGAAGGCTACGGAGAGATCATCGGCGGGAGCCAGCGCATTCATGACTACGATTTGCTGGTGAAACGGCTGCGCGAGCACAACCTGCCGGAGGACGCGTTCCGGTGGTACCTGGATTTGCGGCGCTACGGCAGCGTGCCGCATTCGGGGTTTGGCATGGGGCTGGAACGCACGGTGGCTTGGATTTGCGGGGCAGAGCACATTCGCGAAGTGATTCCATTCCCGCGCACGCTGTACCGGGTATATCCTTAGGCTTCATCTGCAGCGCATCAGCAGTTTTTTTACTCGCAACATCGTAAGGCCTCAGGCCTAAAAGGCAGGCCTGAGCTACAGGGCGACTATGGCGCAGAAAATACGAATCATTGGTGTGCCCATGGACCTGGGGGCCAGCCGACGCGGTGTGGACATGGGACCGTCGGCGCTGCGAGTGGCGGGATTGCAGGCACGCATCAAGCAATTGGGGCACCAAGTCGAAGATATTGGGAATATTTCGGTCAAACAGCCGGAAGAAATGTCTTACGGAGAAAAGCGGGCCAAATATCTCGCGGAAATCGCTGACGCTTGTAAAGATCTGGCAGCGATGATCGAGAAATCGTTGGAAGAGAGCATGCTGCCGGTCGTCCTAGGCGGCGACCATTCGATTGCCGCGGGCACGCTGTCTGGGGTCGCGGCGCACTTTAAGAAGAAAGACAGGAAGATAGGTTTGATCTGGCTGGATGCGCATGGCGATATCAATACGCCGGAAAGCTCTCCTTCGGGGAACGTGCATGGCATGCCGCTGGCAGCGGCGATGGGTTACGGGGCTGCGGAACTGGTGGAGTTGCAAGGATTCAAGCCGAAAGTGGAGCCGCAGAATATTTCGCTGGTGGGGATTCGCGATTTGGACTCGCAGGAGAAGAAGCTGGCGAAAAAAGCGGGTGTGCACGTTTTCACCATGCGGGACATCGATGAGCGCGGAATGCGCGAGGTGATGAGTGACGCGCTGAAGTATGCGATGGATGACACAGACGGGATTTCCGTCAGCTTGGACATGGATTTTGTCGACCCTTCAGACGCGCCAGGTGTCGGTACGCCGGTGCGGGGCGGTGTGACGTATCGCGAGGCGCATCTGGCAATGGAGATGATTGCGGATACGGAGGCGATGGTGTCGCTGGAGGTTGTGGAGATCAATCCTGTGATAGACGAGCACAATCGCACGGCGCTGTTGGGAGTGGAGCTGGTGCTTTCAGGGCTGGGAAAAAAGATTCTTTAAAGAGAGTGGGTAGTCGGTTCCTCAGTTGGCTGCAGACCTTTTCTGATTCTGGAAACATGATTTGGGTCTGCCCTTCAGGGATACGGTGTTTTCTGGAAAAATAATCGACGTGAATACAGACAAAAAGCGGTTGAGGGTTGGTGTGCTGTTTGGCGGGCGGTCGGGCGAGCATGAGGTTTCGCTGGCCTCGGCGGCCGCGGTGATTCGCGGGTTGGACCCAGATAAGTACGAGCCCGTGCCGATTGGGATCACGAAGGAAGGGCACTGGCTGGTCGGAGCGGGGGCGCAGAAAATGCTGCCGGAGGTGTTGAAGGGCGGGCAGAGGGTGATGATGACGGCGGACCCTACGGATGCGGCGTTGGTTCGGCTGGACGGGAGCGGAGGCGGGCAGCGACTGGATGTGGTCTTCCCGGTGATGCACGGCACCTACGGGGAAGACGGAACGATTCAAGGGTTGTTGGATTTGGCGGGGCTGCCGTTTGTCGGCGCTGGCGTGCTTGGTTCGTCGGTTGCAATGGACAAAGACGTCGCCAAGCGTCTGCTGCAGGTGGCGAAGATTCCGGTGGTGCCGTGGATCGCGGTGCAGCGCGCGGATTGGGAAAGGGAGCCGAGAGAGATTCAACGCAGCATTGAGAGAAAGTTCAAGTATCCGGTGTTCGTAAAGCCGGCCACGTTGGGATCTTCGGTGGGGATGACCAAGGTACATTCGCGGGAGGAGCTTGCTCCCGCCCTGAACCTTGCGGCCGAATTCGCGATGAAGATTTTGGTGGAGCGGGCGATGGTGGCGCGGGAGATCGAAGTGGCGGTGCTGGGAAACAACGAGCCGGCGGCGTCGATTCCTGGTGAGATCGTACCGCACCGCGAGTTCTATGACTATGCGGCGAAATATCTAGAAGAGGGAACGCAGCTCTTGATTCCGGCGAAGTTGAAGCCGGGACAAGTGAGGAAGATTCAATCGTTCGCGCTGGCGGCGTTTCGCGCGCTGGAATTGAGCGGTATGGCGCGAGTAGATTTTTTCCTAGAGAAGAAAGGCGGGAAGATTTTCCTGAATGAAGTGAATACCATCCCCGGGTTCACGTCCATCAGCATGTATCCCAAAATGTGGGAGGCGAGCGGGATTCCATTTCGCGAGCTGATTGACAAGCTGATTGCGCTGGCACTGGAACAGCATGCTGAGAAAGCAAGAACGAAATATCAGATTGAATTGCCGGAAGGTGCTGGCGGGGCGCTAGAGGCGTAGGTCGATCCGATTTCCCAACGTTGAAGACTTCCCGACGGGCAATTTCCTTAATTGTCCATGTTTGGTTGGTGCGTGCCCTTCGGCGCTGCGGGTAAACAATAGAGCCTGCGCTATGCTACGCTCGCATTGCGGAGACCTCGATGCCCCTTTTCGAACCGCCGGTGGAAACTTCCAGTAGATCACGGCATTTGAGATTTGTGGCAGGCGCGCTGGTGGTGTTGGCTGCCGCGGTGCTCTACTTTGCGTTCCGGTATTACCCCGAACAGCGAGCGGCGCAACGTTTTTTTGATGCGCTCGTCGCCGCAGATACAAATACCGCGTATCAACTCTGGAAGGCCAAGCCCAGCTACCGATTGCAGGACTTTTTGACCGATTGGGGACCGTACGGATACTACGGGCCGGTGAAAAGCTACAAGATCATGAAGATCAGCTCGCCAAACGGCTCGACGAGCAGCGTCGTGGTGGAAGTCGCGATGAGTCCGTTTGCGCCGATGCCGGATGCAACCGATGCCGAGAAAAGCCGTAGAACGCGCGTGGTGACTGTGTGGATGAATACCGAGGAGAAATCGTTTAGTTTCCCGCCGTAAATGAAGCCCTCTGACTGGAAATCTTTGCTCGCGCTGGCGGCGTTGCTAGCGTCGTTTCTGTGAAAACGGCGGCCCTTCTCGGCTCAGGGTACACAAGACCGGCGCACTCCAAAAAACGCTTGGGCGTTACTAGTGTCGAATTTCGTGGAGGGCGCGGGTTAGTTCTTCGGGCGTGACCGTAGCTGTGCCAAGTTTGCCGACGGCTACCCCTGCGGCGGTGTTGGCGAGGATGGCGGCGTCGGGAAGAGACGCACCTGCTGCTGAAGCAAGTGCCAGCACGCTTAGTACGGTGTCGCCAGCTCCGGTTACGTCAAAAACCTGCCGACCGCTAGCGGTGTGGTCTATGCCGAGCTGGCCAACGCGGGCGTAGGTGACTTCGAATCCGGTCGCGGGAATATGCAGGGCGCGCGGCGAGCCTTCTTCGACGAGACTCATGCCTTTTTCCCCGCGGGTGATAAGCACGGCGCTGCAGCCAAAACGCGCGAGCATGGCGCGCCCCGCTTCTTCCACGGATTTTTCATCTCCGAGAGAGCGAGTTACGAAGAATCCCGCTTCCTTGGCATTGCAAACTATGGCGCGCGCGCCACGATAGGCATAGAGGCGTGAAGTCTTGGGCTTCACGAAAACGGCTACGCGCAATTGATGGCAGGCACTGAGAACGCGTTCGGCGAAATTGTCGGTGACCAGGCCCTTGTCATAGTCGGAGAGGACCAAGGTGTTGAGGTGCTTGAGCGCGGTGAACAAGGCGCGCAGGAGCCGCTCTTCGGTTTCCGGCCGCAGGGGTTCGCGGCGCTCGCGGTCGACGCGCACGACTTGCTGATGGCGCGCGATGATGCGCGTTTTCACGGTGGTCACGCGCCGCTGGTCGGCCAACGCGCCTTTGTCAACGATGCCGGCGTCGCGCAGACATTTGCGCAGGGCCGCGCCCGGTTCGTCATTGCCGATGGCACCGAAGCAGTCCACGCGCGCTCCGAGGGCGGACAGATTTGCCGCCACGTTGCCTGCCCCGCCCAGGCATTCACTCTGCTCAACGAAATCGACAACAGGTACGGCCGCTTCCGGGGAAAGGCGCGAGGCAGTGCCCCAAAGATAGCGGTCCAACATGAGGTCGCCGAGGACGCCGATGCGTTTTCCGCGCAGGCGAGGGATCAGGCGCTTCAGACGGCCGGCATTAGTCTTAATCTTGCTAGGCATACAAGAATGTGAATCGCGGGTGCATGTCCCTCCGCTTACTCGGAGGCGAGTGTCGCTTCTTCCGGCAGCATGACGGCGATGTCGTCGCGAATGGGATAAACGCGCCGGCACGTTTGACACTTCAGGCCAGCGCGGTCCGGCGTCGGCTTAACAGGGGTCTTGCACACGGGGCAGACAAGAATCTCGAGCAGCTCTTGCGAGATGGCCACTGGCATCCTCCTCGATTGCTATTGCGGACGGTGTTGGCACTCTACCAAAGCGGCCGTGGGCGGGCAAACGTGACGTTTGCTTGTTGGTGGCTGGGCAGGGTTGTGCTACATAGAAGGCCGCACGAAACGGAGGAACCATGCAGGCGCGTTTGAAGATATTTTCTGTAATTGTTCTTACGGTATTTGCTGTCCCCAGCTTCGAGCAAGCTCCCGCGCAGCAACCGCAGGACAAGACCATCCTTGTTTTCGGCCAGACGATTCATTATTGGGAAGTGGGTTCGGGGCCCGTCCTCGTTCTCGTGCATGGTCTGGGGAGCAGCAAGGATGGAGACTGGGGCCGGGTGGTGGCGCCGCTCTCGAAAAAATATCACGTGATCGCCATGGACCAGATTGGCTTTGGGCGTTCGGACAAGCCGCTGATCGACTATAAGATCCAGACATATGTGGATTTTCTGAATGAGTTCTTGCATGTGCTGAAGGTAGAGAAGGCGAGCTTCATGGGCGAATCCCTTGGCGGGTGGATTTCCGCGTTGTACGCGACGGAGCTTTCCGGCGGCGCGCACCTGGTTCCCATCGAAAAGCTTGTGCTGGTGGACGCAGCGGGACTGCAGCAAGACAAGCCGATTCCAAATCTAAATCCCAGCACGCTGGCGGACATGCGTAGATTGCTGGAAGCAGTTTTTTACGATACGAGCTGGGTCACAGATGAGATTCTGCAAAAAAGCTTTGCCGATAAACTCGCAAAGCACGACGGGTACACGGTTCACGCCATTCTCGGCAATCCGAGTTTGGCTGCCGAACGCCTCGACGACAGGCTGGCGCAGATTCATGTGCCAACGCTAGTGGTCTGGGGCAAGCAGGATACTCTGCTACCGATTACTTCTGGCGAGAGATACGCAGCAGGAATCGCGGGTGCAAAGCTGGTGACCTTCGATCAGTGCGGGCACGTCCCGCCGGTAGAGAAGACCGCAGAATTTTTGCCCGTAGTGGAAGCGTTTCTGAATGGGACCGGAGCGATGTTGCATTGAGCAGGGGCCATTTTCTTTGCGGTTCGCGACGGGGTTGCTGAACTTGGGACTTAGTCCTCTATTTTTTGTCGTTAAGCGGACCGACTAGACTTTGGCATCTTTCCGCAGGGTCAAGCGCAGATCCAAGTTGCGAATGAGGCGATGCAAGTAATTGGGGTTTAGTCCCAGCAGCTTGGCGGCTTCCGTGATGCTGCCGCCGACTTGCTCAAAGGCGCTGAGGATAAGCTGTTTTTTCAGGTTTCGAATAGCATCGTGATATTGGGCGGGCGTAGCAGCAGAAGCCGGCGAACTTTCTAGCAACGTTTCCGGCAAATCCTCGGGAAGTATGAAGCTGGACGAGCCGATGACTACGGCGCGCTCCATGGCATTTTCCAATTCGCGGATGTTTCCGGGCCAATCGTATTGCGCCAGGCATGCGCGGGCTTCCGCGGAGATCCCTTTGACATCGCGATTGCATCGTTTGGCGTAGCGCGCGGCGAAATACTCCGCCAGCAGCGGATGTCGTCAGGATGTTCGCGCAGAGCAGGCAATGTGAATGATATGACGTTCAGCCGATGGAATAGATCGGCGCGGAAAGCGGCTTCGCGAACCGCGTTCTGCAAATCCTTATTCGTAGCGGCCAGAAAGCGGACATTGAGCTTGATCGGCCGCGTGCCGCCGACGCGGACAAATTCGCGCTCCTGAAGGACGCGCAGCAGCTTGGCTTGCAGCGTCAGAGAGAGCTCGCCGATTTCGTCGAGGAAAACGCTGCCGCCCTCGGCGACCTCGAGCAACCCTTTCTTCTGGCAAATAGCGCTGGTAAATGCCCCTTTCTCGTGCCCGAAAAGCTCGCTTTCGAGGAGCGTTTCCGTCAGCGCAGCGCAATTTAGCGCCACGAATGGCTGATTCTTGCGCTGGCTATTTTTGTGAATAGCACGAGCGGCAAGCTCTTTTCCCGTGCCGCTTTCGCCGTGGATCAGAACCGTGGAATCGCTGGGAGCAACTTTCTCAATAAATTGGTAGACCTGGCGCATGCGCGGGCTCTGGCCGACCATGTCGTGCTCTAGGCTAATCTCGGCGCGCAGGCGCTGATTCTCGTTGCCCAGGCGCTCGAATTGGCGGGCGTTCTCTATCGCAATTGCAGCAAGTCCGGCGATGGCGGCGACAAGCTGCAGATCATCCTTTGTGAAAGACGCGCTGCGATTTGCCGAATCGAGATAGACGATTCCAAACGCGCGATCTGCAACCGCCAGAGGCACGCAGAGGAGCGAACGCACCGGTGGAGCGTGGTCGTCCGAAAGCGAATCAAGCTCGCAGACTTCATTGTCAAGGATGGCGACGCGGTCCCTGACGACACGGCGGATCAGTGAGCGGCTGACGTGCACGGGATGATCAGGGCCGGAAACGCGATCCCACGCCACGGGCGAAGAGATTTCCGCAGCGCTGTCGTTCACCAGGAGGATGGCGCCACGTTCGGCGGGTATGACGTCAAAGATCATGCCGAGCAATTGCCATTGCAGCGACTCGACGTCGCGGATCGAGCCGATTGCCGTGCTGATTTTCAACAGCGTACTGAGCGTGCGGTCCAGTCGCGCGGACGGTGGCAAGGCGGCCAGTGACTCGGGGTGTAAATAGAGCAGCTCGTCGTGGCGGAGTTGCTGTTCTTGGCCGCTGGCTGGGGAGGTGTCATCGAGCTGCACCGGGCTGATCGCAGCGGCTGCCGTGCCTTCCATCTGAAA
>CATPAM010000413.1 GCA_955651735.1 Candidatus Acidiferrales bacterium
CTCTAAGGCGAAGTGCACCACGTCATGGTGGTGCAACTCTTCGCGTGCCAGCGATTCGCTGAAGCGCAGCCATAGCCGATGCAGAAGATTTACCTCGTTGGCGGTAAGGTTGGGCGCGTGCGGGCCGAGCACTTTATAGATCTTGTCGCCATTGGGCAGATGAATTTCCAGGTTGAATTGCGGCTTGGGATCCGGCAATTTCTCCCACGCTTCGCCGATTTCCCGCGCCTGCTCTTCCGTGTTTTCCTTGGCCGAGCGGCCGATGACGATGGTGCTGGACTGTAGCGCTGTGGCGGCGCGCAAGATGCCGTCCCACAGATCGTTGGCCGCGACGACCGCCAGCCGAATCGATTTCCCGCGCTTTTCCGCCATGGAGAGCGCCTGGGAAAACAAATGCTGCTCGATGCTGCCGAAGAGCTGATCGGCATCCAATTCGTTTTCGCCGGATGCAGAACGCCTCAGGAGCCGCACATGAAGGACCACCACGTCCCGGCGGCCGGGCTTGATGCGGTCAAGAACGTTTCCAAGGTGATACAAATTGAAGTGGTTGCT
Source organism: Candidatus Acidiferrales bacterium (assembly GCA_955651735.1). GTDB lineage: Bacteria > Acidobacteriota > Terriglobia > Acidiferrales > UBA7541 > Acidiferrum. The sequence continues at coordinate 553 of CATPAM010000413.1, forward strand.
GACGGGCACGAGAATATTCCCCGGCCGTGCGCCGACCGCCTCAGGACTTAGCTCGCCTTCCAGCTCAAGATTGAACTGGTCCATCTCCACATGCGCCACACCGCGGTTTCTGGCACGGCGCTCCGAAACGGTGAACACGATATACAAGATCACGGAAAAGACGCCGCCGGCCATGGTCGCTACCGGCTTGGTGAACAGGTTAACCACTGCGATCAGGAACAACGTGAGCGTAATCAGTCCGAGACCTACTGGAATCTGCACCCCGCGGATATAGAAATTTAGCGGAACCTGGAACTCGCGCTGGCCTGGGCGTGTGTAGCGCAAAACGAGCACGGCCAGCCCATTCATCGCAAAACTCCAGATCACACCGAAGGCATACAAGTTCGCGAGGAACGTCACGTTGCCGCGGCTAATCAAGATCGTGAGGATCTGCAAGCCGACGACGATATTGATGATGCGATGGCTGGTGCCAAACCGTGGGTGCGGCTGCCGGAACCATTCGGTCAATACGCCATCTTCGGAAACGCGGTTCAGCACGCCATTGGAGCCGACGATTGCGGTATTCACCGCACCGGCAAGAATAAGCGTACCCACCACCACGACAAACCCGTGAAAAATCAGCCGGGCAATCAGCGGCCCCTGAAGACTCATGGCCAAGCCGCCGATGAGATTTTCGAGGTAGTTTTGCCGGACGTCGTCGGGAATGATCATCACCGCAAAGAAAGACACCAGCGAAGTGAACACCAGGCTGTACACGAAAATGACCAAGCCCGCCTTTTTCAGGTTTTTGAGTTTGGGGCTTTCTATTTCGCGATACACCTGAGCGAGGGACTCTTCTCCGCTCATGGCCAGAACGGAATGGCCCAAGGCGATGAAGATGGCGATGATTCCAAACGTGTGCGGCAAGCTGCTGTGCGCCAGCCAACCGAGTGCTCCCGGACTGAAATGAAGATTTCGAGGATACGGAAAGGGCGGTAGCTGGGAATGGCGCAACACAGCCGTGTAAATGCACCAGAAGATCAGCAGCACCACCATCACCGTAACCAGCTTCATGATGTGCAGCGCTTTTACACTCGATTCAGCTACGCCCTTAGTGTTCTCCCACCAGAAATACACGGTGACGACAATGGCGAACATCGTGGCGATACCAGCCACCGTTGACTCCGCAAAAGGCCCGCTCAGGTGGGCGTGCTGGGAGAGATCACTGAGCAAGCCGCCAAGATACTGCCCCGCGGACACGCCGCTGATTGGTCCGGTGAGGATGTAGTCGAACATCAGCGCGGAGACGCTGAATTTCGCCAGCGCGCCCCCAAGCGACTGCTTGACCGCTCGGTACACGCCGCCGCGCACGAACATGCTGCAGCTTTCCACGTACACCGCGCGCACCGCGTAGGAGAACAGCATAATTGCCAAAATGAACCACGGCGCGGTCTTGCCGATGTACCCTTCGGCCTCACCGCCCGCGTAGTACGCGGAGGAAGCCAGATCGTTCAGAACGATCGCGGCCGCGCGCCAAAAGGAAATAAAAGTAAGGAGAGCGGTGGTGGCTACGATGACGCGGGGAATGCCGTTGCCCCGGCCGCCCGTAGCAGCGGGGTTGATGGGAGTGCTGCTCATGTCTGGGTGAACTTGTGACCTAGCAGGTTAAAATGCTCGCACTTTTCCAGCGCGAAGTCTAGCTGGCGACGGAAGAAAGCCATAATGCGTCGGAATGCTGGCTCTTGACTTCGCAGCCGGCCGAATTCATCCTCACCACGGCGGAGGACTTATGAGCAAAGCGGAAGGAACGATGGATCGCAGAACATTTCTCGGCAAATCCGCGTCGCTGACTGCCGGAGGAGCAGCCCTCGCGCGCTCGGCTCTCTCGTACGGCAGAATCGCGGGCGCCAACGATCGAATCTCATTGTGCCACATCGGAAACGGCAGCCGCGGAGAAGATTTGGATTGGATCGTTTCGAAACTTACCGCCACGCACAACGTGGAGATGAGTGCCGTCTGCGATCTGTGGCGGTTGAATCGAGAGAAAGCCGTTGCGACGAATGCGAAGAACTATGGCCGGCCGCCGCGCTCGTTTCAGTATTTCGAGGAGGTTCTCGCGCTTAAAGACCTTGACGCCGTGATCATTTCAACGCCGGAACACTCGCATTCAACAATTCTGAAAATGGCCGCGGAGGCCGGCAAGGACGCCTATGTCGAAAAGCCCATGGGCAATGTGCTGGCCGAAGCTAAAGCGGCGAAAGATGCGGTCCTCCAGCACAACCGGATCGTGCAGGTGGGCACGCAGCATCGCAGCGAACCTCATCCCAAAGCTGCGCGCGATTTGGTGCAGACCGGCGTTTTGGGAGAAGTGAGCAAGGTGGAAGTGGTTTGGAATTACCACGGCCCGCGATGGCGAGGACGCGCGGAAACGAAGCTGATTCGCGAGGAAGATACAGATTGGCGCAAGTGGCTGCTGACCAAGCCCTATCGCCCGTTCGATCCGCAAGTCTATTGCGAATTCCGATTGTACAAGGAATTTTCCAGCGGAATCCCCGACCAGTGGATGAGCCACGGGATCGACATGGTGCACTGGTTCTTGAACGACAGTTTTCCGCGCTCGGTGATGGCCCATGGCGGCATTTTTGCTTGGCCCGATGGACGCGAGAATGCCGATACCTTCGAAGCCTTACTCGAATATCCCAAAGGTTTTCTGGTCAGCTATTCCACGAGCTTCGGCAACGACTCGCCCAGCTTCACGCGCTACATGGGGAAGAAAGCAACGCTCACCAATATCGGCGGCGAAGGAAGTCCGCGCTATCAACTGACCGAAGAGAAGGGCAATCACGAGGACAACGCCGACATCGACAAAAAGCGGTCTTCCAGGTACGTTTTGCTTCCCGGTGAGACGCAACTTCCGCCGATGGGTATCGATGACCGCTCGCTGGAGCATATGGCCGACTGGTTCGAGTGCATGCGCTCGCGGCGGCAGCCCCACTGCACCGTGCAGGACGGGCTCGCGCATTCGGTGGCAAACATGATGGCCGCGGAGTCCTACTGGTCTGGCAAAAGACAGTATTGGGATCCGGCCAGCGAGACATTTTCCGATCACCAGCCGGCAAGCTGAGAGGGCGTTTTCGAGCTAGCCCGATTCACGACAGCTGCGGATCGTTTCCTCAACCAATTTCGCCGTAGGAGCGTAAGGTTCGCTGGGAAGCGCGCGCTCAGGAAGCAGTGGCGCGGAAGGTTTTGGCGCAGTCGGCACAGGGGCAGATGCTGCGGAGGTGGTCGTAGCTGTAGATGCCGGTGGCGTGACCGTCGCTAAACGTGATTTGTATGGCGTAATTGCCGACGGTAGTAGCCGCTTGCGCTCGCGGCTTGGGCTTGAACATCGGGAGAGCAGTGGCGGAGGCCGGGCCAGCGCCGGAAAAGGCGCTTTTTCTGATTCGCTCGTCATTGCAAGTGGCGCATGGACACTCCTCGCGAAGATAAGCGAAATCGTAGTGGCTGGAGTGACCATCGGACCAGATAATGTCGACTCCGGCGCCGCTGGTCACGTGAACTTTTACGGTGGCGGGTTTTTTCCGAGAATCAAGAGGAATGGGCATCGCGCCGGCAGCCGTCAGGCCTTGCTCTTGCCGTTGCAGCAATCGCCAGGCGGGATGGGGTTGCCATGCGGACACGTTTTCGGATGGCCGAGAAAGCTGCAGATGCGCTGGTCGAGCTCCGGACTGATGATGTGCTCGAACTTGCAAGCTTGGTTGCGAGCCTCGGAGTCTTCGATCGCGAACGTGTCCTTGAACAAACGCTCGGCAAGACGGTGACGGCGCACCACGTCGCGGGCGCGGCGGCTGCCGCCCGGCGTCAACTGCACTTCGCCATTTTGCAATTCTACTAACTGCAGCTCCGACATGCGGCTGAGCGCGCGCGCCGCGGGCTCATCCGGCAGGATTGGGAGATGTCCGGCCGGCCCGGTAACATGAAGTATCTCGATATGCGCCGGCTTTCCTTCCTCGCCACAAATCCAGATTTGCTCGAGCAGGTGATCGAAACGAGTCTCGTCGTCCGTCGATATGTTGCTGGTGCAGCAATCGGCGGTGTTGACGAGCGGGCAGGCGAGCGGGTGGCCGGGGCCATGCAGCGCAGTGTCAAACTGCAGGTGGCCGTGCGCGAGCTCGATGCGCCGGTCGGCTTGGCGCGCAATGTCGGGATCGTGCGTGACCATGAGAATTGTGTGGCCGGAATTGTGCAGCTCGCGAAAGATTTGCAGGACGATGGCTTCGTTGACTTCGTCGAGATTGCCGGTGGGCTCATCCGCGAGGATCAGCTTGGGCTGATTGATGAGCGCGCGCGCGATGGCCACGCGCTGCTGCTCGCCGCCGGAAAGCTGCGCGGGAAGATGCGTCAGCCGGTCGCCCAAGCCCACACGGTTTAACGCCTCGCTGGCCTGTCTCTCATCCGTGACGCTGTGAAAATACTGTGCGAGCATCACGTTCTCGAGTGCCGTCAGGTACGGCACGAGATGAAATTGCTGAAAGACGAAGCCAATTTTCTCCGCGCGATAGCGAACCAACTCGCCTTCGCTGAGTTTAGCGAGATCGACCCCATCGACAATCACCATCCCCGAGGTCAGGCTATCCAAGCCGCCAAGAATATTGATGAGTGTGGTCTTGCCGGAGCCGGAGGGACCCATAAGCGCGACCCATTCGCCGGACGCGATGTTAAAACTCAGGGCATCGACAGCGCGCAGGGGGCCATATTTCTTGGTCAGCGATTCGATGACGACTTGGGCGGCGGGGCTCATGCTTCACCCCGAAAAACCGCCGCGGGTCGAATATTGGCCAGCCGCCGCAGCGGATACGCGCCGGCAATCGCGACGATGATGGTCAGTGCCACAGCTACAGGATACACAATCAAGCGCGGGCGCGCCGCAACGCCGAAGACCTCTTTGCCCAGCCACATCGAAAGCAAAATGCCGATGGCCGCGCCGAGAACGCCGCCGGTCAGGCCCAGAAGCGCGGCCTCCGCCAGGAAGAGCCGCAGCACGCGCCGCGTCGCGCCCCCGATGGCTTTCATCAAGCCCACGTCGTTGCGCCGCTCCATCGCAACGTTGGTCATCGCCGCCATCACGCAAAGCGCGGTAAGCACCAGCACAAGTCCGACGGTCGCTGAGAGAATGCCGGTAATGCGATTGTAAATCTTCGCCTCGCCCTCAGTGAATTGCCGGACCGGCCGCACATCGGCGCCCGGAAGGCGGCGCAGAGAATCGATGTAATTCTGAATCTGCCGAGGCGTACCCGGCACGCTGAGTTGGATAAGGCTGATGTGCCCCGGTTGGTCCAGGAGCGTTTGCGTCGCCCGCAGTGCAAGAAAAATCTGACTGTCTTCCGCGCCGCCGATTGAAGGAAGCACCTCGACGACACACGACACTTGTCGCGAGCCGTTTGTGAGAGCGACCATGTGGCCGGTGCGCAGTTGCAAAATCACGGCTGCTCGCTGGCCAACCTCACACGCCAGGGTCTGGCCAGACGCCATTTTCTGCGCCGCGGCAAACAATGAAGGTGAAAGCACCTGGTCCGGCTGGCTCCCCAAATAACCGAATCCGGCGAGGATCACCTTGGTGCTGGCCACGGCTTTCTGATCTTTGGCAGCGGGCACCTTTGCTGCATCGACGATACCGTACAGAAACTCCGCTTTAGGAATGCTCGAAGAGCCCATGCCCCCGGCAAGATCGGCAAAAAGCGAATCGTTAAGGAATTGCGGTGACTCAGCGGACGTTCCCGAATCATTCGGCGCGATGACAACGTTTGCGCCGAACGCCCGGAACTCTGCGGTGAGGCGGCGCTTGGCGTCGACTTGAAGATTCAGCAGCGCGGCGGTGATCGCTGCTCCGGCGCCTAACGCGAGCAAGATCACAAAGAGCCGGCCGCGATTGGAGGCGAACAAGCGGCGCATGATTCGCCAGAACATTTTGCGGTCCGGCATCATTCGCCTCGCAAAATCGGCGCAGGCTCAAAGCGCGAGGCGCGGCGCAGCGGGATGGCGCTACCAAGCAATGTGACCACCGTGGCGAGCCCAATAATCACGCCCAGCACAAGGAACGAAAACTCCGGCGCGACACCAAAGATTCTCTGCCCCACCAGGTGTGCCAGCAAAATCCCCAGCGAATAGCCGACCGCTCCACCAACCAGCGCCAGCAGAAGCTGCTCCGCCGCCAGCAAAAAACCCACGGTGCCAGAGCTCGCGCCCAGCGCCTTCATCAAGCCAATCTCCGTGCGCCGCTCAATCACCGAAGCTGCCGACGAGGCGCCGACGGCAAGCGCCGCGGCCAGCAGCGAAGTAAACGTAACCAGCCACAGCAAAGTGCGTACCCGCGTCAGAATCGCGCCCTCGCCTTCCGCGACGCGCCGAATCACACGCACATTCGCGCCGGGAAGCACTTGCTTGATTTGCAGCGCGATCGACGAAATATACGGCGTGCAGTACCACCGTTCGTAATCCACCGGCCTCAGCTTATTCGGGTCCCTCCGCCCAAACTCGTCCTCCGGCTTGGTCAGCGCGCTCACATATAGCTGCCGATACTCCCCCAGTTTTCCGGCAATGTCCTGCGCAATTGTGATCGGCGCCACGATCGCATCGTCCTCCGGACCTCCGCCCAACAGAATTCCGGTGACAAACAGGGACAGATTTTTCTGCGGCGTGTCTATGTTCAGCGCGCTGCCGATCTGCACGCCCGAGCGCGCCGCAAACGATTTGCCGACAACGCACTCTTGCGCGCCATCTTTGAACCACCGTCCATCCACTTGCCACCAGGGATTCGTTTTCTCTATGCCCGTGACGTAGGTGCTGCCATCGGGAACCGACACGACATGGCTGGCCCAAGTGCCGATCAAGGTGGTGTGCGCTGCGATGGCCGGCGTCGAGTACGTTTGTGAAGACTTCGTCCAGGCATCGACGGGAGCTTCCACTGCGGGCGCGAAGCCCACAATGTTGTTCCGCCAGAAAATCGTCTTGAGCTTGCCGAGATCAGACTCCGGCAAGTAGGCGCCCGCGTTCACTGGCCGATAATCGACGCCGCCAATCTCCAGCGGCAGTGAATCAGCCTGCGGCGTAACCAGCAGATTCGCCCCCAGGCTGCGGAACTCGCGCGCCATCCGGTCGCCCACGTCCAGCGAAACGCTCAACGCCGCCGTGGCAACGGCCATCCCCAATGCCAGCGCCGCCCCGGTGAGCAGCTTGTGCCGCGGTCGGCGGCTGAAGGAATCGGCAACGAGTCGTATAAACATTCTGTGCGAAGCTCAGGTATCGTGGCACAGCCATTTTTTGGCTGTGCGCGCCAAGCGCGATCATCCTTTACACAGTTAGCGCGACAAACGACCAGGACTTTCCACTACTTGGGGACCTCGGAAGCCGCCTGCGTCAGCGAACTCACATCCATCACCAACTCGCCGCCCTCCACACGCGCCGGCACACCAATGGGATTGCATCCACCCGGCTCGCCAATCGAGGGCACATAAATCGCCGACCCGCAGTGACGGCACACCACGTTCTGCCCATCCTGCCGGTAGCCTTCCGCCCCGCAAATCCGGCAAGCGTCGAGCGCCGTGCCATACCCATTCGGTTTCTTGATGATCATGAAGCGCAGCGCTTGCCCCCCGACGTCCACGGTGAACAAATGCAGGTTCGCGTCCGGAATCTCGCTCAGAGGAACGCGCACTTCGTTGCCAACCGCCGCAATCGCCCGCGAAACGGGCGGCGACGAATTCGCCCGCGTGTAAATAAAATCCGCCGTCAGCACCAAAATAACGGTCAAGCACGCGATGGTCGACGCCACCATCCAGCGCCGCGCCCTCCGGTTCTGCGACTCCAGCAGCCGCCGTTCCGCGTCTCCCACAGCTTCCTTCGCCGATTTCTCGTGCGCAGCCGACTGCCATTCCCGCAAAATCAGCAGCATAGCGGCGCCAAAAACAAACACAAAGAAAAACAGCTCATTGCGCACGATGGGGCCGATCAGCGCCATTTCCTGTTTGCTCGAAGGCAGCCAGCGCGCCTCGCTGAGCTCGTGCAAACCAGTCAGCGCCAATTGAAACGCGACGAGCATCAAGATCGCGCTGGTCACCGCGAAAAACCGGTGCAGCGGCACCCGCAGCGTGCCTTTGAAGAAGAAAACTCCCACCGCCACCGCCGCCGCGATGCCCAGAATCGTCCCGATCCACGTCTGCAAACCTTCGGTGGACATCTCCACGGCGCGCAAAATTAGCGCCAACTCCACGCCCTCCCGCACCACCATCAGAAACACGAATAGAAAAATCCCCAAGCCCGCCGCCCGGCCAGCGCGCAATGCGTAGGACTCCACCTTTTGCTCGATATCTTTTTTCAGGTGCCGCGCAACGCGGTTCATCCAAACGATCATCGTAACCACGAAGAAGGCGGCCAGGAGATACATCAAACCCTCAAACCCGTCTTCGCTGATGCGCCATTGTTGCAGGGCAATAGCAATGCCCAGGCTCAACGCGGTGGCCGCCGCTACGCCATACCAGGCAAAGCGCGCCAGGTACGCGCGGCCCGTACGGGATAGATAAACCAGGATGATACCGACCACGAGGGCAGCTTCCACACCTTCACGGAGAGCAATGAGAAAAGCAGCGAGCAAGCGAACTCCAGTTGAAAATGATTTGCAACTACAAATCCCAGTTTACGCGCCCATCCCCGCCACCGTCAAGCCGCTCTTCCCGCCCATTTCCTCGCGTAGAATGATGTTGTCTCGAGCCAATTATCCATGACCCCAGCGCCCCTCCGCCAAGCTGCTTCGCTTGCTTTGTCCCTGCTGCTTTGCCTCTCCACCTCTGCGCAGCAGCCGCAGCTCTCATCCGCTGCCCCCGACGCCATTGTCCGGCCGGACCCAAAGAGCGCGCAAAAGCTGGTCGAGCGCGGAGAGAAAGCCGAGGCCGACGGCCGCTTTGACGAAGCCCTGCTGGCCTACGACGAAGGGGCTCGCCTCGCGCCGCAGAACCTTGCGCTGTTCGGCCGGGGCGCCGCTCTGCGCTCCAGGCTCATCCGCGAACACGCGGATAGGGCCGAGCAACTGGCGCTGGCCGGCAAGCTTCCGCAAGCCAAAGAAGAGCTGAAGGCCGCACTGCGCATTGACCCCACCAACAAAGTTGTGGCCGAGCGCTACGCGCAAATGGAATCGATGCCGGATGATGAGCCGCCGACCATGACGGAAATTTCCGGTCTGCCGCGCCTAAAGCCGCAAACCGGGCGGCACAGCTTTGACTTTCACACTGATACCCGCAGTGCCTACGATCAAGTAGCACACGCCTTTGGCCTCGAAGCTGCCTTCGATCCCGACGTGGTTTCGCGCCAGATGCGCATGCAGCTGGACAACGTGGATCTCAACACCGCGCTCTCCATCCTGGGTTCCACGACAGGGACCTTCTGGACTCCGCTGAGCGCCACTTTGTTGTTTGTGGCTCCGGACACTCTGGAAAAACGCCGCCAGCTCGGCCTGCAGGCAGAACAAACCTTTCGGCTGCCCTCTTCGGTGAGTCCCGAAGAAATGACGGAACTGCTGCGCATGCTCCGCGAGATCACCGGCGTAACGCACATTAACCTGGACACCAGCAGCCACAGCATTACCATGCGAGACTCTCCCCAGCAGTTGACGTTGGCCGCCGAGCTGATCCGCCAGGTCGATCGTGCTCGCGGCGAGGTTATGCTCGAAATCGAGCTGCTCGAGGTGGACCGCAATAAGGCCCGGCAACTC
>CATPAM010000414.1 GCA_955651735.1 Candidatus Acidiferrales bacterium
AAATGTACCAGGGCCTGCACCGCAACGATTGGCTGGTCCACAAGCAAGCGGGCTCAGCACCGAACAAGTGGCCCAGATCAAGGAAGCGGTTCAGGCGCAACAGAAATTTTTGGGCGAACTTGTCGAGCACGGCAACCGTTGGGAGCTCGACGGCGCCGAATTGCGAATTTATTTTCCCCCGGACAGGCGCTCCTTCGCGGAAATGCTCGAAGGACGCGAGCCACTCGAGAAGGTCCGTATCGCTTCGGGCAAGGTCCTCGGTCGCGCGGTGCGAGTCTGTGCTAAACTCGAAGCAGTTGCAGCAGCGGCCGCTTCGGCATCGCGGGGCGGGTCGGCCACGCAACAGTTGCGCGCTCAGTTTGAACGCGATCCAATGGTGAAGTCGATGCTGCAGCGCTTCGGAGGAAAAATCGCCGAAGTGAAACATCGTCCAGAGGAAACCTGATGGAAGTCAGCGCTCTCCAACAAATGCTCTCGCGATTCAAGCAACTGCAGGATGATCTGCAGCGGCAAGTGAATTCCGTGACGGTGGAGGCCTCGGCCGGCGGCGGCATGGTCACCGTGAAGATGAACGGCCAAAAGCAAATTGTGGATGTGCGCATCGAGCCGGAGGTATTTGCCGGCAAAGACCAGGAGATGCTGCAGGACCTGGTGCGCGCGGCGGTCAACGAGGCGTCGCGGCGCGTGGACGAAGAACTCGCCAACCAGATGAAGAACCTTTCTAGCGGAATTCCCGGCCTCGGGAACATTAAGATCCCCGGCTTGTTTTAGGCCTGCTTAAGCCCCGTTTACGCTCTTTCCCACGCATTCATGACTGCTCTCGACTCCTATATTTTTTCACTGACTGGTTCCCCTTATGTATTGAGGCGCGGGGAGGAGGTTTGCATGCCCCCGCAGTCCCGCGCTCGGTCCATTGCATTATTGGAAACAAGGTGTTTCCGCCAATGCCCCGTGCAGGGGAAAATGGAGGAATCCCGGCTCATCCATTACTGCGGCAAAGCCACATTGATTCGGAGGAGGTCCGATTATGAAGGCTACATCTGTGGTTGTTCTAGCGAGCATGCTCGTAGTGCCCGGGTCCGCTGTGTACGCTCTGGGAGGCGCGCAAGCCAGTTCTTCCGCGAGCGGCAGCACGTCGGTGCAAGCGGATAAGTCCAGCGCGACGGCGTCCAGCAACACCTCAACTTCAACCTCGGCAAAAGCCGGGCACAGTTCCACGTCCCTTTCCGACGGCACGGCCATGAACGCCATTCTTTCGCAACCTGTTGACGCCAGGAAAAACAAGTCTGGCGATCAGGTCACCGCCAAAACGACGGAAGCCACGAAATCCGAAGGCAAGGTCGTAATCCCGAAAGGCTCAAAGCTGGTCGGGCATGTCACCGAATGCAAGCAGCGCAGCAAGGAAGAAAAAGAGTCCGCGCTGGGCATCGCGTTTGACAAGGCCATTCTAAAGAATGGTGAGCAAATTCCGCTAAACGTCACGATTCACGCACTCGCGGCAGCGCAAACCGCCGCGGCGAGTTCTATCGGCAGCGATGATTTGTCAGCTGGCGGCGGAGCCGCGGGCTCAGCGCGCGCTACTGGCGGCGGAGCGCTTGGTGGCGTGCGTTCCACAGCGGGTGCGGCAACCGGCGTGGTGACCAACACTGCAGCGAACGCCGGCGGAGTCGCCAGCGGAGCAGTCAACTCGACGGTGAACGCGGCGGGTGCGGCGCGTGGCGCGGTTGGCGGCTTGAACGCGGCTGGGCAGCTCACTTCCAACAGCCAGGGCGTCTTCGGGCTCGAAGGGCTCAACCTGAATGCCACGGCTTCCAACAGCACACAAGGTTCGCTGATTACTTCGACCAGTAAGAACGTACATCTCGACAGCGGCACGCACCTTCTGCTCGTATCGCAAGCCCAAGCGTCGACGCAAAGTCCGAAGCAATAGCGAAACGACGAGGCTAGACCTGAGGAGGACCCAGCAATGAAGATAGGTACAGTAGGTGTATTACTGGCGATCGCAGCGAGTCTTCAAGGCGTTGCACCAGCTCCCGCCAAGGATAAGCCGGCATACGAGCGCGGTGTGCTGCTGCAAATGGATTCCACCCATTGCGGCTATGCCGAAAAAGACGGCAAGACCTTGACCGGCGAAATCCTTGGCACCGATGGGCAGCACAAGAACACGCAAGAGGTGCTGTGCCAGGAATACATCCTCAAGAGCGACCGCCTGATCTATCGCATCCGTCCGAAAGACGACAAGCACCCCGCGCTGCTGCCAGTCGGGGAATCCGCGGAGTTCCGTATCCACAAAGACAAGATGCTCCTGCGCGTGCCGGAATCCGACGGCAAGGAGCGGGAATACATCGTCGTCTCGATGACGCCACGCGCCGACGCAGTCGAGGCACGAGCCGCGACGAAGGCCACGAATCAATAAGTTCGTATCGCGGTAGCGATGCGATCACCAGGAAGGGTGAGCCTCGGGTGCGGAAACACAAGGAGCTCGCCCCTCTAGTTTTCTGCAATTCAATTTCAGCCGCTGCCTAGGGCCCTAAAACAAACGAGTCCGCTGGCGTTTGCGCTACCCGCTTCCCTATGCTACACATCCTACATGCCTGATTTTGCCGCTCCTGTTGAACGCCTCATTGACGAACTGAAGCACCTCCCCGGCATCGGACAAAAAACCGCGCAGCGCCTCGCTTTCTTTCTGTTGCGCGCCGCACCCGAAGACGCCCTGGCGCTCGCCGACGCCATTCGCGACGCAAAAGAAAAAATCCGCGAATGCTCCGTGTGCCACAACATCACCGACAACGATCCCTGCCTGTACTGCACCGGCGCCACGCGCAGCCGCGCGACCATTTGCGTGGTCGAAGAAGCGCATAACATTATGGCCATCGAGAAGACGCGGATGTACAGCGGCATGTACCACGTACTGGGTGGCTCGCTCTCGCCTTTGCAAGGGCGCGGCCCCGAGCAGCTCAAGATAAAAACACTGATTGAGCGCCTCAAGGGCGGCACGGTGGAGGAAATCATCATCGCCACCAACCCCACCGCCGAAGGCGAAGCCACCGCCGTCTACATGTCCAAACTCCTAAAGCCGCTCGGCGTGCGCGTCACGCGCATTGGCGTGGGTATCCCCGTCGGCGCAGATCTCGAATACGCCGACGAGGTCACCATGCTAAAAGCTATGGAAGGCCGCCGCGACTTGTAGCCGCCGCCCTAGCCATTTCCCGCGATTCAGTATAAAGTGACATTTCCGCGGTAACTGTCCCCGCAAGGAGGTGCGCTCTGAGTCTGGCGCACTACATGGCGCAGTACGATCACGAACACTCTTCCGGCTGGAACAAATTGCTGCACGGCATCGGCATTCCTCTGATCTTTGTCGGACTCATCCTCCTCCCTTTCGCAAAGTGGAGTTGGGGCGGAGCATTGTTCGTGGGCGGATGGGCGTTCTTGTTCCTGGGTCACCGGATCGAAGGCAATCATCCTTCGTTCTTCCAGGGACCGGTGTATTTGTTGGTCGGGCCCATCTGGGTGGCCAAGGAAGCGTGGATGTTCTTGACTGGAGAGCATCGCACCCCTGCGTCTGAAAATACCCAGGCGAAGTAATCGCAGGTATCGGCTCGAACGTTTTTACAATTTATGGGTGGTCTCCGTTCATGGACGAGCTTGGCCGGGAATTTGCCGAGGATGTGGGAGAAACTGTGTCTGGAGTACCCAGCGTAACCGCGGAGTTGCGCAAGCGCCGCAGCACGCGCATTGTTCAAGCAGTTCCCTTGACCGTTGCGGGTGTCGACGCACTCGGCCGCCAATTCACCGAGCGCACTTCCACTCTGATCATCAATTGCCACGGCTGCCGCTATCAGTCGAAACACTACGTCTTGAAAAATATGTGGGTCACTCTCGAGGTGCCGCACCCGGAGACCGGACAGCCGCCGCGCACCGTCCGCGGACGCGTCGCTTGGATTCAGCGCCCGCGCACCGTGCGGCAACTCTTTCAGGTCGCCCTGGAGCTGGAGCTTCCCGGAAACGCGTGGGGCATTGCCTTTCCGCCTGAAGACTGGTTTGCTTTCCCGGACGCCGCGCGCCCCGCCGTCGACGCATCCCCGGTGGCTCAGTTGCCGGAGAATTCGCTACACTCCT
>CATPAM010000415.1 GCA_955651735.1 Candidatus Acidiferrales bacterium
GCATAAGTGCTTTCAGAGGGGAACATTTCCGCGTAACGCGCTGCCGCTTCCTCATCGCGAACTGATGGGTTGCTAAAGATCCTTCTGGACTTGCGAGAACTGATTTCCAAGGGCTGATTGTCGCGGCCAAGGGGCTTCGGTAGTTGTTCAAATTCCGGGGCTAGCCTTTCGGACGCGATCCAATTTGAAATTTGATTGCGGGCCTCGGCGGTGAGATCAACAAATCGGATGCCTGCGCCTTTCTTCGCTTCCGCTAGCCACACAATCTGCGCGGAGACTTCGATGCTTTGCCTGGAGCTGGGCAATTGAAAGCGAATGCGTGGGAGGTAGTCACCTACTACAAGGAGGCCGGCTGCAGCAACAGCCATGCCTGTCTCACTTATATTGAGGACAATGCCGCCATTGGTATCGCCGAGCTCGACGTACGCGCGGGAAGCAGGAGTCGTGCGCGTCTGAAGGCGGCGGTCAGGCGTGGGATGAATCGCCTCAACCGGCACCTGGTGTTCGGCTTCGAGTGCGGCTGCTTCCGCTTGTGCCTGTGCGTCCGCTTCCTGTTCCGCCTTATTCCGCTGCGCGATTTCAATGAGTGTTGCTAGCTTGCCGCCCGCATTCGAAAGTGCGTCAAAGACGAACGCAACATTCTTCGGGTTGAACTGAAGCTGCCGAGCAGTTAGAGACAGTCGGATGCTGTCGTAGATTTCGTCTTGCTGGCTTTCGGAAAGATAGTCCTGCAGTTCAGAATAGAGTGCGCCGTTCTCATAATTCTCTCTCCACTCAAGAATGGCCTGGAGACGACGATTGGCGTCCTTCTCCAATTCTTGTTCTTGCTGTTCTGCTGCGGCATCTTCGGTGAACACTTCTGCTTGACCATGGGATAATCCCATGGTTATTTCTGTCAATCCACCACGCAGTTCCTGAACCTTGTTGGACGGCAAAGATGTTTTACGACAGACCCACTCTCCGCGCGTTTTGTCGAAATCAATCGAGGCGCGATACTCATCTGTTTCATACTTGAATACCGGCAACGGCTTGAGCGCTGGCCACGCACCGGCCAGGATTAATCTCATCTCGGCCTGTTGCACTTGAGACGTGAGTCCAGCAATGTTGGGCTTAGCTTGTTCGTGTTTATTCAATTTCATGATTCGGCCCGAAAAGTTCTACCCGCCACACGATTTTGCTGCGGTACGACCAGCAACTTCTGGAAGCGGTCGTCGCGACGAAGATTTGAACGACGAATGTTTCGAGGGACAACAAGTGCGCTGAAGTATTCTTGCAGATTCGACATGTCCCCACCCACCGCTTTGTGCGGTGAGCCCCTCTGCTTTGTTCCCTTTGTTGTCGAGGTATCTACAAGAACTCGCGGACCACCGCTCCCGATCAAAACGCCGCGGAACTGTGCACGTTTGTCACTCTGGTAGAGCCGTTCTTCGTAGACCAAAGAGACTTTCTTGAGATCAGTGCTGTTGCAATTAGGGCAGGGCACGTCCATCTCGTCACCCCTTGCAGCCCCACTTCAGTGTGGGAAGAATCGTCCGCTGTCGTAACTCTCCTGAGTGTTGTCAACCCTCAACCCCGTCCGGCGGGATTAGTTGCTTGCCTCCATTCGACGAGACCTCGTTCCGGCCATTTTCTAGGCCATGTACAGGAGCAGCTGCGATCCCCTCCTTCTATAAGTGTTGATCCGACAAGACTTAAACTCCCTTTAGAATCAACACTCGCAAAAAACCGGGTAGGGGGATGCCCTCCAGGGCGGCCGGAAAGGCCTGTGGCGCAGGGCGGAGTCCGCGGAGCCCTGCGGCTTTTCCAAGACAGAAGCTCAATGCCCACCAGCGGTGCTGCACCGATGAAGGCCTGATAACCGAGGACACATTGCGCGCCCAAATTCGGTAGGGTACAGTGACTTCACGCCATGAACTACGGCACGCTTCCCTCGCGATTTCTCAACGCTATCGATTCGCGCCCGAACTCCCGCGCGCAGATGTTCCGCCACGCCGACAGCACCTGGGAATCCATCGCATCAGCGGAACTGCTGCGCCGCGTCGCTGGCCTTTCCATGGCGCTGGTCGAGCTGGGTGTGAAGCCCGGCGACCGCGTAGGCCTTTTCGCTGCCAATCGTCCCGAATGGCACACTGCCGATTTCGCCATCAACGGCTCTGGCGGCGTCACCGTCCCCATTTATTTCAACGAATCGCCGGACCGCCTGACCTACATCCTCAAGCATTCCGGCGCGCGCGTGATCATCGTGGCTGGCGCGGAGCAGCTGCAGAGGCTCCTGCCATGCCGCGCGCAATTGCCCGAACTCGAGCACGTCATCGTTGCTGACGCCGGCGACGACGTAACCACAGATTGCCTGCGCTACGAAACCCTGATCTCTTCCGCCGGCGGCGCCGAAATCGCCGCCTACCGGATGCGTGCCGCGCAAGTGCTCCCCGGCCAGTTGTGCACCATCATCTACACGTCCGGCACCACCGGCGAGCCCAAGGGCGTGATGCTCACGCACAACAATATGTCGTCCAACGTAACGGACTCCTGCGCCACCTTCGATTTCAAGCCCGCCACCGACGTCGCTTTGTCTTTCCTGCCGCTCGCGCACGTTTACGGTCGCATGCTGGATTACATCTACCTCTTCAATGGCGTGAGTGTCGCCTACGTCGAGTCTGTCGACCTCGTGCCGCAGGCTTTGCTCGAAATCCATCCTTCCGTCATCGCCGCGGTGCCGCGTTTCTTCGAAAAGATTTACGCCAAGCTAATGGAGCAGGGAAGCAAGGCCACCGGGATCAAGCGCACTCTGTTTGATTGGGCCATCGACGTCGCCAGGCGCGCCGCTCCCTGGCGCACGGGAGCCAAGGGTGCCGGCCCGCTCCTCAAGGCCCAATGGGCCCTCGCCGACAAACTCGTCTACAAAAAAGTCCGCGCCGGAACAGGCGGAAAATTGCGCATGGTCTTCTCCGGCGGCGCGCCCCTTTCCAAGGAACTCGCGGAATTTTTCTGGTCCGTCGGCATCCCCATTTACCAGGGCTACGGCCTCACCGAGACTTCGCCCATTCTCACCTCCAACTATCCACAAAATCGCAGCGGCAGCTCCGGACGCCCCATTCCCAACGTTCTGATTCGCATTGCGGAAGACGGCGAAATCCTCGCCAAAGGTCCTTGCGTGATGCAGGGCTATTACAAAGGCACGGACGCCACGCGCGAAGTAATCGACGAGGAAGGCTGGTTTCACACCGGCGACATCGGCTATCTCGACGCCGACAACTACCTCTTCATCACCGACCGCAAGAAAGATTTAATCAAGACCGCGGGAGGGAAGTTCGTCGCCCCGCAGCCCATTGAAAACGCGCTGAAGACCAGCCCCTACATCCTCAACGCCATGATCGTCGGCGATCAGCGCAGGTTCGTCGTCGCTCTCATCGTACCCAACGCCGCCACCGTTTCCGCCAGACTTCAGGATCAGGGTGTTCGCCTCGCATCGCACAACGAAATGGCCGCGCATCCCGCCGTGCGTTCGCTGATCGAAGGAGAAGTGAAGCGCCTCACCGCGCATCTCGCACAATGGGAAACCATCAAGCGCTTCGCTCTCCTCCCCGAAGATTTCACCTTCGACAACGGCAACCTCACGTTTACCCTCAAGCTTAAGCGCCGTGTCGTCGAACAAAACTACCGCGAAGTCATCGACAAGCTCTACGCCGATTCCTACGAGCCCGTCTCCTCCAAGTCCAGCCCCTAAGTGGCACCGCATTCCGTGGGACAGCCATTTCTTGCTGTCCGCCGATCCCTCTTCTCTGCGTCCTCTGTGCTCTCTCTTTGTGCCCTCTGTGTTAAATCCTTTTCCGCCTTCAGAGCGTCGACAAAACTCGTCCGATCCCCTCCGCAAACTCCTCCTCCCGTGCAATCAAGCTCACCACCAAATATCCCTCAGCGGCAAAATCAAAAAAATGCCCCGGATGAACGTAAACATCCCCCTTGGCCAGCAGCTCGATCGCCAATTCCTCGTCACTCCCCGTCGCCGGCACCCGCAAAACCGCGTACCACCCTCCCTCCACCTCGAGCCGACTGCACGTCTTTTGTTTCGAGAGCTGCCGGTCCAATTCCGCAAGGTTCTTGCGCACCCGCTCCATCACCTGCTTCTGAAATCCGTGCCGCTGCTGCAAAAACACCGGAGTAGCCAATTGCACCGGCGCATTCGGCGAAAGATACGTATCCGCAATCACCTCCAGCCTCTCCATCGCCTGCCTCTTCAAATCGCCCGGCCCGCTCGCAATCACCCACGCCATTTTCATCTGCGGCAGCCCCGCAATCTTCGAAAGTCCGCTCATCGCAAACGTAAGTGCGCCGACATTGCCGGCGAAAGTGACCGGATGCGCATCGCCCAGCCCGAAATCCATAAACACTTCATCCGCGATAAGCACCAGCCCGCGCGCCGCGCAAAGCTCATTCAGTTTCGCTAGTTCTTTCTCTTTAACGAAATGTCCAGTCGGGTTGTTCGGGTTCACTACGATCACGCCCCGCGTCCGCGGAGTAATCGCCTGCTGCAAACTGTGAAAATCAATCTGCCACCCGTGGTCGTAAATCAGCGGATAGCGCACCAGCTTTACGTCTTGAATGTCCGCAAGAAATCCGAATAGCGGATAGCTCGGCGCAGGAATCAGCAACTCATCCCCGAGATTGCAGAGCAGGCGGAAAACGAAAGAATACGCTTCGCTCGTGCTGGTCGTCAGCACAATATCCTCGGCGGAAATCGCTGCGCCGCGAGCGAGGTAATACTCCGTGACGGCCACCCGCGTGCTCCCCAAGCCTTTTGGATTTGGTTCGTAGCGCTGCGCGGCCGGATGCCGCAGCGCCGCAAGAATCATTTCGCTGTCGTATGCGAACCCGCATTGCGTAGGATTCGAAGCGGTCAAATCAAGCAGCCGCTTCCCGCCGGCGCGATGCCGCGCCAGCGCCTCACTCAATCGATTCCCGGCCAGATTCCAATTCGTCCGCTCAGCAAACATCTACTCTGCATTTTCTGGTCGCATCGTTCACAACACCTTCCCATCCGCGTCCATCAACCGCACCTCACCCAGGTTCAACTCCTTCACCCCGGCCTCAATCTTCGCGCGGTCGCCCACCACCACCCAAACCATGTTGTCCGGATGCACCACCACCTTCGCCGCATCGTTCAAATCGCTGGTCTTCAGCGCGCGCACCTTCCCCGCAAACGTTTCGTAGTAATCGTCCGGCAAGCCGAAATGAACCAGATCCGCGATCGATTGCCCTACCTCGTCAATCGTCTCCCGCGAACCCGGCAAGCGTAGCGTCTCGTTGGCCTGAATCTTCGCCAGCTCTTCTGCCGTCAGCGGCCGATCCCCCAGAATTGCGTGAAATTCCTTGTTCATCTCCGCCATCGACTCCTTGGTTTTGTCCGTCTGCACGGGCGCAAGCGCAATGAACGGCCGCTGTCCGCGTGCGGGCCACAGCAAGCTGCGCGCCCCATACGACCAATGTTTGTCCTCGCGCAAATTCATATTCAATCGCGCCGCAAAGTTTCCACCCAAGCCATCGTTCATCGCCTCGATGGCGATCTCCTTGGGATTATTCGTTGGCGGCGCAACGTGCCCAGCGATGATCACGGATTGTAGCGCCCCCGGCTTGTCCACCAAATACACTACAGACTTTGGGGTTGGCTGCACGGTCCCGATATTTTTCGCCGGCACCTTCCCGGCCTTCCATACGGCAAACAATTTCTCCAGCTTCGGCGTCACCTCCGCAAGCGTGGTATCGCCGACGACCACGAGCGTGGAATCATTGGGCCGAATCCAAACGTCGTGAAACTTGGCCAGATCCTCCCGCGTCATCTTCGCTACGCTGGCCGCCGTCCCCGATCCGGTCAGCGGATTCCCATACGCGTGCTGCGCGCCATACAGCAGCCCCGGAAACACGCGCAGCGCCATTTGCACTGGAGTGTTCTTTTCTCGCTCAATCGCCGCAAACTGCAGCTTCTGCTGCCTCTTGAAATCCGCGTCCGGAAACGATGGGTTCAGAATCACGTCCGCAAAAAGCTCCAGCGAAGAATCCAGCTTGGACTTCAGCGCCGACAAGCGCACGGTCGACAGATCCAGATTGGAATTCGCGCTCAGTTCTGCGCCCAGCATCGCCAACTGATCGCTGATCTCCAGCGCGCTGCGCGTTTTGGTGCCTCCGGTGAGCAGCGCCATGGTCATGCTCGCCGTTCCCGGCACGGCAAATTCATCCGCGGCATAGCCCGCATCGCTCGCCATCCAGAAACTCACCAGCGGCACTTCTTGCCGCTCCGCCAGCACCACGCTCAGTCCGTTCGAAAGCTTCGCGCGCTGCAACTTGGGCAGCTTCAGCACCGGAGGCGTGCCGATCTCGGGCGCTTTCGAACGATCCGCGCCCGAAGCAGCCGTTTTGTATTGCGGGAAGGGAAGCACTTCCAAAATGTAAACGCCATCCGCCAGCCAGCGATTTGCCACCGCTTTCAGATCTTCCGCGGTCGCCTCGCGCGCCAGCTTCAGCGAAGTCTTATACGCGTCCGGACTCCCGCGAAACACTTCGCTCTGCGCCAAACGATCCGATTTCCCGCCGAATCCACCGATGCGCTCGATGCGGCGAATAAAATTCGCATCGTATTGCGTCTTCACCCGCCGCAGCTCTTCCGCGGTCGGTCCGTCCTTCAAAAATCGCGCCAGCTCCTCGTCCAACGCCTTCTCGACCTGAGCCAGTCCCTGGCCCGGCCGCGCCGTAGCTTGTGCGAGGAACTGCCCGCCAATCTCATTCAAATCCACAAACGCCCCCGCGTCCGTCGCGATCTGATCGTCGTAGACCAGCCGCTTGTAAAACCGCGAGGTCTTGCCGGTCGTCAAAATGTCGCTCACCAAATCCAAATAAACGCTGTCCGCGCTGCCATATTCCGGAATGTTCCACACTTTATAAAGCCGCGCCTGCGGCACACGATCC
>CATPAM010000416.1 GCA_955651735.1 Candidatus Acidiferrales bacterium
AAGCAATGTTCGTCGACATTTTTGCCAAACCGTAGTTCCTCATTGTTGCCACCTCGGTGTGAGCTGCGTTTTCCCCCTCAGCGCGCCCAGCACACCGGCCTCCGAAGCCTCAATCTCGTTTGACTGCACTTTCAGCGAAGCCCAGTAGAACATCGAGCTATTACGGTCCGAAGACACGGCAATGACTTTCATCTGCGGATAGCTCTGAAGAATCGAATGACACACCTGCGGCAAGCGATTGAACTTCTCCAGCGCTACGATCAAAAAATCCGGCCGCGTTTTCTCCACCGCGCTCATCAGCTCAGCGTCATCTTGTACTTCGCCGACAATTTCGATGTCCGGCTGCTCTGAAATGGTTGCCACCATAAGTTCCCGCATCAGCCGGGGCCGATTCGCCACCAGCACTCGTATGGGTTTCATCGCTTGTTCTGTTGTCACAAACCACCCCGGCGCATCTTCAAGCGTTGCAATTTCTAGACCGGCTCGCCTGCCCCCATGGTCGCGATATTTCGTACTGCGTTCAGAATCCCCTGCTCTGAAGCTTCAATCTCGCTCGAATGAATGTCGAAAGAGGCCCAATAAAACACGCTGCAATTCTCCTGCGAGGCCACCGCGATAATGCGCAACTCCGGATGATCGCGCAGCAGCGTGTCACAAAGTCGCGGCCGTTTTGCCGGCTCATCGAGCGCAATGACCAGCAAGTCCGGCGAAACTTCGCGCACTTTCTCCGCTATTTCCGCCTCGTCCGCAACTTCTCCGACAATTTCGACGCCCGGCTCATCCGCCAGAGTGGAAACAATCAGCTCCCGCATGAGCTTCGGGCGATTAGCCACGAGAACGCGAATCGACCTGGCCATGGCGTACCCCTCAGTCCCGCCAGTATCTGTAAATCTGTGGAAAAGTGAAGGCTCAATGAAGAACTGTCGTGACAGATAGTGCAAACAGGACCTTAAGCACTGTTTTGGAGCAACGTAAGTACCTTCAAAGTACCATCTTATTCCTCGATGCATCGATGCTGCTAATCGAATAGTAAAACACCGGGATAGTCCTTGACACGGCAAGTGCCTACGAATAAACTCTGACGTTCCAAGTGGTTAGGGAATTCAGCTTTATCGCGGATGCTTAGCACTGAGGGGGCTCTCGCCCGATGCAAATTAGCGGTAGACAGTCCTTGTCGCCGATTAGAGTATATGTTGTCGCCGAGAATCGCCTTTTACGCGAAACGTTGGTCCGCCTCTTCCGCAAGCGCAGCGAAATCAGCATCGTAGGCGATACCTGCTGCTCTGACTCCGCGATCGCGGATATTGCTTCCGCCAAGTCCGACCTTCTCCTCCTCGACTGTTTCAACACGAACAACGCGTCAGACGATTGGCTCGCCGACCTGCAGGAATCCCTCCCCGAGATCAAGATTGTTCTGTTCGGCATGGACGAGGACCCCAGCGTGTTCCTGCGAGCCGTCCGCCTGGGCATAGCAGGCTACGTCCTGAAAAATGCCTCCGCCACCGACCTGCTGGACGCGGTCCGCACCGTGGTTCAAGGCGAAGCCGCCTGCCCCACCAAATTTTGCAAGGTTCTTTTCAAGACCGTGGCCGCCGGGGCTGCCGAAGAAAAAGACGGAAGCGCCGCAAGTTCATTTGAGCTCACGCAGCGCCAGCGACAGCTTATGTCCCTGGTCGCCATGGGCCTGAGCAACAAGGAAATCGCCGCAAATCTGAATTTGTCCGAATTTACTGTCAAGAATCACATCTACCGGGTCATGAAGCAGGTCGACGCGCAAAGCCGCCACGAAGCCGTCACTTTGATCCGCGACTGCGACTGAAGCGGCAATTTTTTCGGTCCTTCTGTCGATGGTAACGATCTGCGGCACGCCGTTGGCGCGCCTGAAATCATCGGACTCCTGCTACAACTAAGGTGGCGATGTTGGAGTAGGCGGATTCGCCGTTTGCGTTGGCTGCGCGGACGCGATAGGCGAATGGTTGGCCGGTCTGCGCTTTAGAATCCAGAAATTGGGTTATGTTGGCATCGAGCTTGGCTACGCGCTCCCAGGCTTCTCGTGATTGGTTGTTTCTGCGGCGCTCCACGATGATGTTGGTGGGATTTCCACCGTGGCTCTCCCAAGTCAACTTCGCGCCGCGTTCCGCGAAAACCACATTGAGCGAACTTGGGGCTTCGGGAAGAACGGGCCAGTCGAAATAGCCTTCATCCGTTATGGCCATCACGGAATCTTTCACCGGCACTTCCAACGTGTCCGTGGTGCCCTGCTTCCACTGCACGGGTTTTATTTCTCCCGAGACGACGTCAACCAGAACGGGATGCGCGATGCCCGTGTTCTTCACAGAGAACGTTGCAGAAAGCGGAGGGAAAACATTGCCGGGCGCGCTGTGGGCAGCTAGCCAATAGGCAACGATCGCTTTTCCATTTTGCGAACGGAAGCCATAAGTCAGGAGCGGGGCGCCGCTTTGCTCTAGCAGAGTTGCAGCGTCGGGACTGGAAATTTCGATTGCGGGATCGAGGTTCGTGTCGGAGAAAAGCGCGTTGGTGTTCTGCAAGGCATAAAACACCGGACGAGGCGTCCAGTCATACTGGTGATTGGTCAGGCCGTGAATCAGGCCGAAGTCGTCGTATTCATTTCCGTCGGTTCCCGCGGCGAGCAGCCATACGAACGTTTTCACCCCGGCGGCGTGATTGTAAATAAAACCGCGAGGAATATATTTTGCCTGCACCGATTCATCGGAACCTGACCAGGAGGGAATCGAATTGAATTCATCATCGAAAAAAGGAATATCCGGCTTGATGCCCGGATAGTGAGTGACGAGGTCTCGTAGTTGCCGCGGCGATTCGTTCTGATAGGCGCCGGAGTCCATCGTTTCCGGATTCATGTTGTGGCCGTAGCCGGGATAGGTGTGATAGGCGTAGACGTCAATCCCCGAGGCGCATTTGCAAATGTCCAGAGCCTTTTGGGTGAATTCGCGAGTCGGATCCGCTTGGCCGCCGTAGATCACTTTGGCCTGCGGATCGGTTTTGTGAACCGTGTCGATAAACGGGCCAAGCAGGCGACCGTACTCCTCCGGATTGCCCCACGGATTCCAGTAGCCGATGTCCTGCTCGTTCCACAATGCCCAGTAATGAATGCGGTCGCGAAAATGATTCACCATCCAGGCTGCGTATCGGTTGAAGGCCGCGATTTGCACCCCCGTCTTGGGCGGCCAAAAGACGGAGTAGAGACTGCGGTCATCGTTGTGGAAGGAACCAGGTTCGGGAACGCTGACGTCCGGCAATGTTCCGCTCGGTGATGTGTACACCGCGTTGCCATAGAGAAGCTGGACTTGGATGTTCATACCGTTGTCGACCAGCGAATCGACGTAGTCTTCGAGCTCGGGCGAACTTGCGTAGACGCCGCGTTTTTGTTCAATCCAATCCCAACTGGTGCGATCGGAGCTGTTTTCGTACTGCCCGATGCGGATCCATTTGAAGCCGGCGTCGAACATGCGGGTCCACCACCAGCGGTTCCAGGGAAGGTGGGGGTCGCGCGGCAGGTCGGAGTTGATGCCAAAGCCATCGTGGATTTGCGAGGAGCGCTTGGGCGGGACGTGGTCGGGAACGTGTCGCTGCTGGGCGAAGGAGCGGACCGCGAAGAACAAAGAACAAAAGGCGAGGCAAATAAGGAAGGCGGTGAGGAGCGACTGCGGGGGCACGCCCCCGTGGCGACGGGAAGTATGCG
>CATPAM010000417.1 GCA_955651735.1 Candidatus Acidiferrales bacterium
AGTCTAAGTCCCTTTAGAATCAACACTTACAAAAAACAGGGGGAGGGGGAGGGTCACGCCTTCGCCTGCCTCATTGAATCGGGATTCGGTACAAATTCCGCCGGATGCTGGTTCGCGAATAGGAATAAAAATCCGGAGTCATCGCCGATTTCACTTCTACTGGTACCACTTTGACCTTGTCCAGCGCTCTCAATTCTTGCCCCGACAACACGCCGCCGGCGGGCAACTTAGGCACTCCTCGGCCCTTCTCTGTCATCAAAAAATAAGTATTAGGATCTTTGCCGCCCAAGTTGAAAAACATATGCGTTCCGCTTGCATCCCAATCCGCCCAACAGAGGGTCCGGCACAGCACGACGGGCGTCCCTGCCCCGATTGGATAGGCCAGCGTCTGATATGGATGTTCCTCGTTTTTGTTATCGCTACGCGCAACAATCGCCCATTTTCCATCCGGCGATAGCGTCGCTAAATCCAGTATCGGTTCGTCCATGATCTTCCTCTCACCGGTGCCATCCTGCTTCTTGGTGTACAAATAGTTTTTCCCGCCGCGATTCGCGCGGTAAATCAAATCGCCATCGGGAAGAAAAAAAGGCGAGTCTTCGCTTTCTTGCGACTCCAATCGTTGTGGGGAACTCCTGCGGCCCGCAGACGCTATCCACAAGTGCGAAACGCCTTTTTCGTCTTGTACAGCCAATGCGATGCGTTTCCCGTCTCTCGAGACTGCGTAATTCTTGGGTATTAGCCCCACTTCCACTCCGTACCCGGGCAACAAGCTGTCGCTTTGCCCACCCGCCAGCTCGGTATCCCACAGTTCCGGGTTCCCGCTGGTCCCGTTGCGCTTCAGGTAGTAGATCCGCGCACCGTCGACGGAAAAGGTCGGCCCGAAGGTGTCTCCTTGCGATGTCAACTGCTTATCTCCCTTTGTGTTGTGAATCCAGACCGTGGAGTCTCTTGTCCCAACCGAAGTGATGAACGATCTTCCGTCACCGGCCATGGCAATCCCTTCTTCTTCCGTGGGACCGGAGGTGACCTGTTCCGGCGTTCCATCCGGAAATTGCTGCCGCCAGATGTGAAACTGCCCTCCCGGGTTCGCGCTCATATACACCCATTTGCCGTCGGGAGACCACGCACCCGTGGTGCAAGTTGCGTCCTTCGGTCCGACGAGTCGCTCCGGCCCGCTTCCGTCAAACGGCACTACGCGACACTGGACCAATTTTCCGAGGGAATTCATCAGGATCACCAGCACCCACCGCCCGTCCGGCGATAAATGCGAGTGGTGTACCATGCTCCGTTCTCCCGCCGGCACATAAACGTCCCGGCCATGCCCGCGCGCCTCATCCGTGGTGACCAGGCACATGTGCAAACCGCTTTTGATCTCGGAGAACAGCAAATTTTTCCCACCCGCGGCCCAGGTCAATGAAGACGCGTTCTTCATCACTAGCCGAGGCTCACCGCCCAGCGCACCCACTTCCCAGGTGTCCCAAGGGTCCACGGTCCCATACGCGATGCGCGCCCCGTCGGGCGAAAACACTGGGCTCAGCTTCAACGTCTTGTCCCGCGTCAATTGCACGGGCTCACCGCTTGGCAGCATCTTTACGTACACATCTGCTGGGCCCAAGAAGGTCTCCGGCCCGCGAAGGAACGCGAGCATACGCCCGTCCGGCGACAACGCTGGATATACGGCCGAGTCCGTGAAAGAGGTCAGCTGTTCCCATTTCCCGGCATCTGTTCGCTCTGCTCCCTTAGGCCGCAAATACAAAAGCGTTCCCACTGTCGCCAGCAATGCCACTCCCGTCGCCGCGACCACCGCGCGTAGCCATCGCCTCCCGCTACTACTTGCCACTGCCGCTTTTCCGCTATCCGTATCACGCTTCAACCTCTGCAGATCGGCTCGCATCTCCGCAGCGCTCTGGTACCGCAGTCGCCGGTCTTTCTCGAGCGCTTTGCTCACGATGCTTTTCAGTTCCGGCGGCAGCGTCGGCGTTATCTCCGTAATTGCCGTTGGTTTTCGATTCAAAATCGCATCCAGGACCAGGGCTACCGTTCCCCCGCCGAACGCCACGCGCCCCGTGGTCATCTCGTACAGCACCGCCCCAAACGAGAAAAGATCGCTCCGGGCATCCAGTTCTTCCCCGCGCGCCTGTTCCGGCGACATATAGGCCATCGTCCCGACCGCCATGCCCGGGCTTGTAAGCATCGCGTCGGCGGTTAGAGTCGGCGTGGATGACCCATCGGCAATTGGCACGTGCTTCACCAGCCCGAAGTCCAAAATCTTCGCGTGTTCTCGCTCCGTGATGAACAAGTTTGCCGGTTTGAGATCCCGGTGCACGATTCCTTTGGCGTGCGCCGCGTCCAGCGCATCCGCGATCTCGATCCCCCAATCCACAACTTGCTCTGGCGTAATCGCCCGCCGCCGGATGCGCTCTTTCAGCGTCATTCCTTCCAGGCATTCCATGGCGATGAACGCCTGGCCGTGTTCCTCGCCAATGTCATATACCGTGCAGATATT
Organism: Candidatus Acidiferrales bacterium; assembly: GCA_955651735.1. Lineage (GTDB taxonomy): Bacteria > Acidobacteriota > Terriglobia > Acidiferrales > UBA7541 > Acidiferrum. Next base: position 2,507 of record CATPAM010000417.1, read on the forward strand.
TGGGTGATTCAGACCCGACGCCGCTCGCGCCTCGCGCTTAAACCGCTCCAGCGCCTGCGTATCGTGCGCCAATTCTTCAGGTAGGAATTTCAGTGCAACGGCGCGCGCCAACCGCGTATCTTCAGCCCTGTAAACCACCCCCATGCCGCCACCCCCGATCTTCTCGATGATGCGGTAGTGCGAGATGGTCTGGCCGATGAGCGAGCCGGTGCCTGACATGTGCCACACATGTTAGGTTGCGAAAACGAGGCAAGTCAAACGAGCGGAACGCACGGGGGATAGCTGCTTGTGACAGCGTGTGGGAAAGATTTTGGGAAAGA
>CATPAM010000418.1 GCA_955651735.1 Candidatus Acidiferrales bacterium
AACTTTTGTCGACGGCGATTTCCGCGCAAGTGGCGACATAACTTCCCTTTTCGTTTCCTCCGGCGATGCCGAAGCCGTGGCCTTCTGCTTTCGCGCGGGGCCAGCCGAAGGTTTTTGCGGCGGCTTCGAGGACTGCGCGCAGGCGCGCGTCTTCGAGGTTTTTCAGGCGGAACTCAAGCGGATCGATTTTTGCGGAGTGCGCGAGCACGTCCATGTGTGTTTCACGGGCGAAATGATTGGCGGTGGCGGCGAGTCCGCGGTAGGAGCCGCTGCGCAGCACCAAGGGCACGGAGTGAAATTCGATGCGCACGTTAGGGACGGCGTAGGGTGTTCCGATTCCGGAGGAGCCGGAATGATAGTTGTGAAAGTCCCAGGCGATGAGCTTGCCGTCGGGAGCGATGGCGCTTTTGACTTCGATTACGCCAGCGGGACGGAAGTACGCCCAGGTGAATTCTTCTTCGCGGGTCCAGACGACTTTGACAGGACGGCCTGCGGCGCGGGCAAGGCGAGCGGCTTCAATGGCGGCGTCGCCGGTGTGCTTGCCGCCGTAGGCGGAGCCGGTGTCGGGGACGATGACGCGAATATTGCTCTCCGGAATGCGGAGAGTGTCGGCCAATTCGCCGCGGACGCCGAAGGGGCGCTGTGAGCCGGTCCAGACGGTGAGCTTTTTGCCGGACCATTCGGCGAGGGCGGCACGGGGCTCGAGCGGAGCGTGGGCGATGTAGGCGACGGTATAGGTCGCGTCGAGACGATGCGCGGAGCCGGCGAGGGCGGCGTCGACGGAGCCCTGTTGTTTGCGATGGCGGTCGTCGGATTTGGTCTCAGTGTTGTTTTTCAGGTACGAGAAAATTTCGCGGCTGGAAGTTCTTGGGGGATCCTCTTTCCATTGCGCGCGAACGGCGGCGAGCGCGGCGCTGGCTTCTCGCTCGGTGGGCGCGGCGGCGGCGATGAAATCGCCGTCGCGAACAATGACTACGCCGGTCATGGATTTGGCGTCGGTGTCGTCATACGAGGTGAGCGTTGCGCCAAAAGAGGGCGAGCGCAAAACTTTGCCGTGCAGCATGCCTGCGGGATGCAGGTCCGGCGTGTACTGATGACGGCCGGTGACGAAATCGCGGGCGTCTACCTTCGGAAATGGCTTGCCGGCGATTGTCCAGTCGGGCGGTGGCGTGACGGGATCTTGCGCGGGGAGATTTTGCGCGAGAGTTTTGCCACGGGCGAGGGACGCGTAGGTGAGGGTGCGGCCGGTCGCAGGGTCGGTGACTTTCGCATTTGCTGCCTTAAGATGTTCGGGAGCGACGTTCCATTCCTTGGCGGCGACCTCGATGAGGAGATCGCGGGCGGCGGAAGCTACACGACGGAGTTGCGGCGTCATGGTGGGAGTGGTGCGGCTGCCGAAGGTTCCGGCGTCGAACGGGGTGAGCGCGGTGTCGCCTATGACCATGCGCACACTTTCGAACGGAACGCGAAGCTCGTCGGCGACGGTTTGCGCTAGCGAAGTGCGAATGTTCTGGCCGATTTCGACCTTGCCGCAAAAGGCGGTGACGGCGCCGTCTTCGCTGATGTGCAGCCAGGCGCTGATGTCGGAGGGCAAATCTTGCGGATGGAAGCCGTGCGAAGGGGCGGTTTCCTGAGCGGCTTGCGCCTTTTTCGCGACGGCGAAGACGGCGATGCCTGCGCCGAGGAGCTTGAAGAATTCGCGGCGAGCCAACTCAAAATGATGGATGGAGCCAGAGGTGAATTCGTAGCGCTCCGGCTCAAGGATGAGCTTTTGTGCTTGGTTGCTCATTGTGGTCATCGGGCGCGCTCCTGCATGATCTTGGCGGCTCGCTGCACGGCTTCGACAATGCGCGGGTGCGCGCCGCAGCGACAGATGTTCCCTTGCAAGAACTGAACGATTTCCGCGGGGCTGGGATTGGCATCGCTCTGCAGCAGGCCGACACTGCTCATGATCATGCCGGGCGTGCAATAAGCGCACTGAAAGGCACCGGAGTCGATGAAGGCTTGCTGCACGGGATGCAGGCGGCCGTCTTTCTCTAGGCCTTCAATGGTGGTAATTGGTTTCCCGACGGTGGCACCGACGGGAATTTGGCAGGATCGGCGCGGCTGGCCTCCGAGCAGAACGGTGCAGGAGCCGCACTGCCCCTCTCCGCAGCCGTACTTGCTGCCGGTAAGGCCAAGTTCATCGCGCAAGACATACAGCAGGGGAGTTTCGGGATCGTATTGAACGGGATAGCGTTTACCGTTCACTTCGATTTCGATCACGGTCGGCATGGTGCTCCTTGCGCTCGGAGACGCGGAACACATCAGGCGAAAATATTCACCAAAAGTATCGGCGCAAGAATCGGAATCTGTCAAATCGGAAAAACCGGCCACCGCCGCACGTGGCTAGCTCTTAGAGAGGACCAGTGACACTCGACAATCCGCTACACGCCTTCGCCAAATTCGGTTTCCGGCTGCGGCAAGCGATCGCCGTCGCGCGCAACCCAGACATACAGCGTTGGCAGCAAAAATATGCTGATAAGCAGCGCGCCAATCAGCCCTCCCACAATGACGATGGCAAAGGGCCGCTGCGAATCCGAACCTATGCCACGAGACAGCGCCGCAGGCAACAAGCCCAGAGTCGCGACCAGCATGGTCATCATAATGGGACGCAGCCGCAGAACAGCGCCTCCCGTGGCCGCGGACCCTATGGTATGACCCGCGGCGCGAAGCTGGTTGATGTATTCCAGCATGATCACGCCCGTTTCGACCGAGACGCCAAAGAGAGCCAGGAACCCGACACCAGAAGACACACTGAGGTGCGTGCCGGTCATCAACAGGGCCAGCAGTCCACCAACCGGTGCAACGGCTACGTTTGCCAGGATCAAGCCGGCCCATTTTGCGGAGGCGAACATCGCGTACAGAACGATGAAGATGACAAGGATGGTGATGGGCACCACAATCATCAGCCGCCGCTGAGAGCGTTTCTGGCTTTCGTACTCGCCCGCCCAGTCGATGTGATAGCCCTCTGGCAGCTTTACTTCGCTGCTTACGAGGGTCATCGCTTCTTCCACCGCGCTGCCCAGGTCCCGGCCACGGACGCTGTACTTGATGGCGACATAACGGGAATTCTCTTCGCGATAGATTTCAGAGGCGCCGTCGCGCACTTCCACTCTGGCGAGTTGCGCAAGCGCGACGCGCTCTCCCGTCAGCGATAGCAGACGAATATTCTCGATCGCCTCCTTGGTGCCACGATACGGAGCCTGATAGCGCACTACCAGGTCATAGCGCTGCTCGCCCTGCAGCACTTGGCTTACGATTTTTCCGCCGACCGCAGTTTCAACGGCATCCTGCACGTCCGCCGCGTTGATGCCGTGGCGCGCCGCCTGCTGGCGGTCAACGGCGATGTTCAAGTTAGGCTGCCCCAAAACGCGAAATAGTCCCAGATCCTCCACACCGGGAACGCGCCGCATTACGCTGACCACTTGATCGCCTTTTTCCTCCAGTATGCGGAGGTCCTCGCCATACAACTTGATCGCCAACTCGCCCTTCACGCCGCTGACCGCTTCTTCCATGTTGTCCGCGATGGGCTGGGAGAAATTCCACAGAATCCCCGGCATCTTGCTGAGCTCGCGGTCCATCGCGGCGATGAGCTCTTCTTTGTCCTGACGAAATGCAGGGCGCCACTCGTCCTTGGGTTTGAGATCGACGAAATATTCGGTGTTAAAGAAACCGGTGGTGTCCGTGCCGTCATCGGGCCTTCCGACCTGGCTGGTAACCACTTTGACTTCAGGAAACGAAGCGAGGAGGACGCGCGCCTGGTTTGAGACACGCACACCCTCGGTGGGTCCGGTGCTGGGCGCAAGTGTCCCGCGCACCCAGATGGCGCCTTCATCGAGATGCGGCAGGAATTCCGAACCGATCACACCGCTGACCATGAGAAACACGGCGATGGCGAAAGCCGCAGCGCCAGCGCCCACGGTTACAAGGCGATGCTCGATGGCCCACTTCAGCGCTACGCGATATTTCTCGCGCAAGAAGTTCATGACGGGGTTGCGCCATTCGCGTACACCGTGACGGAACTGAAGCAGGGCCAGCACCGGTGCGATGAGTATGGAAAACACAAGCGCGCCAAGCAGGGCAAACGAAACCGTCCAGGCCATGGGCTTGAAGAGGCGGCCTTCGACGCTCTGCAGAGTAAAAATGGGCAGGTATGCAGCAATGATGATGGCGCGCGCATAAAAGACCGGCCGCAGCACTTCCTGCACCGCGTCGCGAATTCGCTCCAGCGGCGTCTTGTGCTCGCTGGCCGACAAGCTAAAGTGACGCACGATGTTTTCAATGATCACCACCGTGCCGTCAACCACCATGCCGAAATCCAGTGCGCCCAGGGAGAGAAGATTGGCAGGAATCTTGTTGAGATCGAGACAAATGGAGGCAAACAATAGCGAAAATGGAATGGTCAACGCCACAATAATGGCACCGCGAAAATTGCCGAGAAAGAAAAAGAGAATGATGGAGACCAGCAGCACGCCTTCGGTCAGGTTGTGAAGCACGGTGTGCGTAGTCAGATGCACGAGGTCGCTGCGATCCAGAAACGGAACAATCTTCACGCCCGGTGGAAGAATGCGTTCGTTCAGCTCTTTCACCTTTTCGTGTATGGCTACCAGCGTTTCATCCGCATTGGCGCCTTTCCGCAGGAGGACGATTCCCTCTACGGCATCTTCGCTATCAAGCACTGAGCCATCGGCTCGGCGAATGGCTTTGCCGATTTGTCCCAAGCGAATCTTCGGACCTTGCGTGACGACGCCAATGTCCTTCACTCGAATGGCAGTTCCATTTTGCGTCTTGATCAGCGTCTGCTCGATGTCCCCGACGTTGCCAAATAGTCCCAGAGCGCGAACATTGACCTGCTGCAACCCAGCCTCGACGAAGCTCCCGCCGGCGTTGGTGTTGTTGTTGGCGAGCTGCTGCTCAACCTGGCTGATGCCCAGGCCGTAAGCGACCAACTTGGCGGGATCCAGACGAACCTGATATTCGCGGGTTATGCCACCAAAACTGACCACGTCTACGACGTTGGGAACGGTCTTGAATTGCTTTTCGAGGGTCCAATCCTCGATGGACTTCAGTTCCATCAAGTCATACTTCGGGTTGGTGCTCTTCAGCGTGTACCAGTAAATCTGGCCTACCGGACTCCAGTCCGTGCCCATCTGCGGCTGCAAACCGTTCGGCAGGGTGACCTGCGA
>CATPAM010000419.1 GCA_955651735.1 Candidatus Acidiferrales bacterium
GAACAAGATGCGCGCGGCGATTCGGTCCGCTGTGCCACCGGAGGCCACCGAGACCATCAGCTATCGGATGCCTGCGTTCAAGTACGAAGGAGTGCTGGTGTGGTTCGCCGCGTTTTCGAACCACTGCAGTTTGTTCCCTACTGCGTCCGTGATCGAGGCGTTCAAGAACGAACTTAAGGGGTTCTCCACAACCAAAGGGTCCATCCACTTCCCCACGGACAAGCCGCTGCCGACTGCACTTGTTAAGAAACTGGTGAAGGCGCGCGTCGCGCAGATCGAAAGCAAGAAACGGCGCTGAGCGGGCTACCCGTCGAAACCTGTTCATGACTTCTACAAACCGTTTGTGGGACTCGCCCCACGGTTACAGTCCTGTGATCGAAAAGCCATATACTCGCTTCATGTCCAGACACTCTCGCTATTTGCCCAATTCTCCTTTCGTGGTCCTGTTGTTCTTGGCTGCTTCTCTCTTTGCACAGGATGCGCCGCACACCACGCAACTCCCGAACGGCAAGCTCCTCGCGGACGTTCCCGGAAATCCCCGCCCAACGAATAATCTTCCCACCGCTATCGCGCTCTCACCCGATGGGCGCTTTGCCGTGCTCCTGCACAGCGGGTTCGGCTCCTACACCGCGGGCGAGAAGCAGTCTCTCTCCGTCCTGAATCTGGAAACGGGCGAACTCGCAGACTATCCGGACGATCGCCTCGGCAGTAAAGCCCGTCAAACGTATTTTCTCGGGTTGGCCTTTGGCCTCGACGGCAAACACCTCTTTGCCTCCATGGCTTCTCTCACCGATCCGCTGGGCAAGCAGAAGGGCAGCACAGGCAACGGTATCGCGGTCTATACGTTCGAGAACGGACGCATCGCTCCGGAGAGATTCATGCCTTTGCCTCCTCGCGATAAAATTCCCGGTGGGAAAATTCGCCGCCCGGAATTCCGGGACGTCACTTACCCTGCCGGCCTCAGCATTGGCACTAGCGGAGGCGAAGAGCGGCTGCTGGTCGCTTGCAACAATTCGGATGAAGCTTTGCTCTTGAATACCAGCGACGGCAAAATAATTCACCGCTTCGATCTCTCCAGGTTCAAGCACATCCCGGCGTCGCTTCCGTACACGGCAGTTATCACCAGCGATGGCCGGCGAGGCTTTGTCTCTCTCTGGAATGCTTCCACGGTCGCGGAGCTGGACCTGCTAAAGGGGCGTGTCCGCCGCTTCATTCCTCTTCGCCAGCCCGCTTCGGTGCTTGCCGGCGGCTCTCATCCGACCGCTCTTCTGCTTAATCGCGACAACTCCAGGGTTTTCGTGGCACTCACCGACCGCGACGAGATCGCAGTCCTCGACACCGCGAGCGGCAAACCGGTCTCCTATCTTTCGACAAAGCTCCCCGGACAGCAATACGGCGGCAGCGACCCGGAATATCTCGCGCTCTCTCCCGACGAGAAGACGCTCTTTTCCGCCAACGCCATTTCGGATTGCGTCGCTGTTTTCGATCTCGCCAAACTCACTTCCGGCCAGCCGCTCCAAGCCGCCGGCTTCATTCCTACCCAGTGGTATCCCACCGTTGTCGCTGCTACCCGCAAAGATCTACTTATCGCCAGCGCGAAGGGTCGCGGCTCCGGGCCGAATCCAAAATCCATCGGCAAAACCAAGGACGGATGTCCTCGCTATCCGTATGGGCCGGCTATGATTAACGGCTCGCTCGCGCGTATCGCCCTTGCGGATTTAGCGGCAAATCTGGCCACGTTCACGCAGCAGGTCTCCGAAGCCAACGCCATGCGTGGCAATGCCGACCGCGTCGGCTTCGCCGCCGGTGAGAACAATATCCGGCACGTCATCTACATCATCAAAGAAAATCGCACTTACGACCAGGTCTTCGGTGATCTCGGCGCCGGCGATGGCGATCCATCCTTGGCGATGTACGGCGAGGACATCACACCCAATCAGCACAAGCTCGCGCGGCAATTCGGCGTGCTCGATAATTTCTATGATAGCGGCGACGTTTCCGGTGACGGCCACGTGTGGTCCACCTCCGCCTCCATTTCCGATTACGTGGCCAAGACCTGGCCGATCGGGTACCGGAGTAGCGAACACACCTACGATTCCGAGGGCATTGTACTTGGCGGCGTGTCGGCCGAAGATGAGGTTCCCGATGCCGGCGAGCCCACCGGTGGGTATCTGTGGAAAAATTTCGCCAGCCACGGAATCTCGTACCGACACTACGGTGAATATATCGTCAGCCGTTGGTGCAACACGGAGCACGACGCAAATCCGCCCAGCTCCGGACGGCCCGAAGCCGCCGGCTCGCGCTGCTCCCGTGCCACCATCGGCAAGGGCGAGGCTCTGGAAAATAATGTGGGCGACCCTCGCGGCGGCCCGAGTCCCTACCCGTGGGCCATCCCGATTCTGGCCAAGAATGTGGCTGCCGAAGTGGAACTCCGCGGCCACTTCGATCCGCTGTTTCCTGATTTCGAGGTTGCCTATCCCGACCAGCTCCGGGCCGATGAATTCCTGAACGAATTCAACGGATTCGTTGCCTCACGCAACGCGCACCAAGACGCCATGCCGCAATTCATTCTGCTTCGTCTGCCGAACGACCACACCGCGGGTGGAACCAAGAACAAACCCAGCCCTGCCGCGTCGGTTGCCGACAATGATCTGGCAATCGGGCGCGTCGTTGACGCCGTATCTCACAGCCCCTATTGGGACGATACCGCTTTCCTCATTCTGGAAGATGATGCTCAGAACGGCCCTGACCACATCGACTCACACCGCAGCATCGCGCTGGTTGTCAGCAAGTATTCACCTCTGCCGATTGCGCACGGGGATGCCACGGCTGCTCCGTTTGTTGATCACTCTTTCTATACAACCATCAACATGGTGCGCACTATCGAGTCGCTCTTGGGCGTTCCGCCCATGAATGCGAACGACTCACGCGCCGCGGTCATGGCCCCGCTCTTCAGCGGGTCCGGGGAACAGCCCGCGTTC
>CATPAM010000420.1 GCA_955651735.1 Candidatus Acidiferrales bacterium
CCCCTACGGGGAATCGTTACGCGGGATTGGGACGATAGAGCCAGGCGGGAGTGGTGAGGGTTGGCTCGACGGCGGATGGTTTGTTCGCGGCTTCCAGGATGGCGTCGACTTTTCCGCGGGTGGGAGCCAGCGAGCAGACGGGGTCGGTGGCGGAGACGTCGCCGGCCAGGAGTAGAGCCTGGCAGCGGCAGCCACCAAAGTCTTGTTCGCGGCGGTCGCAGGTTTTGCAGGGTTCCTGCATCCAGGCTTCGCCGCGAAATTTCTGGAAGGCTTCGGAAGTTTCCCAGATTTCGCGCAGGCTGCGGTTCTTTACGTTGTCGAAGCGCAATCCCGGAATAATTTGCGCGGCGTGGCAGGGAAGCGCCTCGCCGGTGGGCGTGATGAGCATAAGCTTGCGTCCCCAGCCGCCCATGCAGGGCTTGGGATATTTCGCGTAATAATCCGGCACGACATATTCGACGCGGATCTTGCCGCGCAGGCGTTCTTGCGCGGATATTAGAGTTGTGATGGAGCGATCGAGCTGGGCGCGGGTAGGCAGCAAGCGTTCGCGATTGGCGAAAGCCCAGCCGTAATACTGCACGTTGGCGAATTCGACGCGCGTGGCGCTGGAGGATTCCGCGAGGGCGAGCATTTCTTCGATTTGATCGATGTTGCCGCGGTGAATCACAAAATTCAGCGTTACTGCGACGCGAACTTGCTTGAGCCATTGGAGTACGCGGAGCTTTTGCGTGTGCGATTTCGTGCCAGAGATTTCAGCCGCGATTTCTTCGCCTGCACCCTGAAAGCTGAGCTGCAGGTGATCGAGGCCGGAGTCGGCCAACTTGGCCAGGCGGGCCTCGTCGAGCGGCAGGCCTGAGGTGATCAAGTTGACGTAAAGGCCGGCAGTGCGGGCGGCGCGGATTAGCTCGATGATGTCGGCGCGCGCGAGAGGCTCGCCTCCGGTGAGGTCGGCTTGCAAAACGCCCATTTGCGCAGCCTCTTGGAAGCTGCGCGTCCAGGTTGCGGTGTCGAGTTCGCTGGCGCGATTTTGCAGTTCGAGAGGATTGGAGCAGTAGACGCAGTGCAGCGGGCAGCGATGGGTTAGCTCGGCGATTAGGGCTAGCGGGTTGGAGATCGCGGTACTCATGATATTTCGGCGCAGGCATTCAGTTTAGCAGGAGCCAAGGGTGATTCAGACCTGCCGCAGGTCGATCGCACCGTCGATCGGAAAAGCCTCACCCCTCGGAAGGGGTGAGCTACAGTCCCATTCATTTACGCGAAGTCGAGGGCGCGCTGGTCGTGCAGGCGCGTCAGGTAGTCGAGGATATCGATCTCTACTTTTTTTGGTTCTGCTTTCGAGTAAATCTGCTGCAGATCGCTGATGATTTGCTGCACGGTGTGCTGGCCGTCGCAGCGCTGGACGATTTCGAGGCTGGGGCCGTTCAGGCGCAGGGCGCGTTCGGGCATGAGCAGCACGCGCTGCTGATTGTTTTCGCCGAGGCGACAGCCAGGGGCCAGGCGTGGGCGGGATTGCAGGTCAGGCGTCATGCGAATTTGAGCCTCAGTGCGTTTTGCGCACGTGTAAGGCGCACAGCCAGAATTGGCTGTGCCACTTGCTGCGCAATCATGTGCCGGCCTCGTTCGGGACGAAGGCGCCGGGTGGAGGCCAGCCGGGATTTACGTAGGCGAAATATAGGGCGTCGAGTTGAGCCCAGAGGATGTCGCACTTTGCGCGGAGGGCAGCATGGGCTTGGTCTTGCTGTTCGCGCGTGTGGGCGTGCTTCGCGACCCAAGTCAGCGCGAAGTCGGCGTCTTCGGGGGCTTGGGTGAGGCGGCCGGTGAAATAGTCGAGGCCGCTGGATAGCCAGGGATAATGCTGTCGCAGGCGGTCCAAGCGTAGGACGATTAATTTTTTCGAGAAAAGTTCGGTGAGGGAAGAGGCTACGGCTTCGAGATGCGACCGGGTGGAGACGAAATCGACATAGGCCTGCACAGCGTAGCGCGTGGCGGGCAAGATGCCCTCGCCGCTTAGGGCTTGCTCGCGGGGAAGGCCGGTGGCTTCGACCAGGCGCAGCCATTTTTCGATGCCGCCGGGCTTTACGCCATCGCCATCGTGATCGAGGATGCGTTTGCGCCAGGCCCGGCGGAAGGCGGGATCTTCGCTGCGCGAGAGAATGGCGGCGTCCTTGATGGGAATGCGGCTCTGGTAGTAGTAGCGATTGAGCGCCCAGGCTTGCAACTGGCCGCGCGTGAGTTTCCCTTCGTGCATCAGCAGATGAAATGGATGCTTGTGGTGGTAGCGCTCTTCTCCGATAGCGTTATTTTTTTTTATGATATGTGGTTCTGAGAGATGTTGATATGAGTATTCGTCGGCAGCGACGGTCATAGATCGAATTCCATTCCATCGTAGGCGATTTCAAAGCCGGCATCCAGCACGGCGCGACGTTCGGCGCTATCTTCGTCGAGGATGGGATTGGTGTTATTGATGTGGATGAGGATCTTGCGGCCTTTGGCGCTTTTCGGGAATTGCTCGAGGAGGCCGTCGGGGCCGGACAACGGC
>CATPAM010000421.1 GCA_955651735.1 Candidatus Acidiferrales bacterium
CAGTACACGGCGATTGGCCCGTTTTATGAACGCCCCGCAGCGTTCCCACCGCCAACGCGGCATACATTGCCGCTGGGAGGCCTTTTCCGGATACGTCCCCGAGGTACAGCCCGACGCTTCCGTCCGACAGTTCGAAATAATCCAGGAAATCACCGCCCACCGCCGCCACGGGCTGAAACTTGTGCGAGATCCTGACGGCGCCGGCGCGCAACGGTTCGGCCGGCAGCATCACTCTTTGGATCGCGCGCGCCTCCTCCAACTCTTCTTCGCGTAGCTTTTCTATGCTGAATTCCATCAGCGACACGGTCATTTGGTGTGTTACAAAAGCGGAAAATTTTACCGAGGAAGGGGGCTCTGCGACAGGTGTGAGTCTAGCAAATCCCGACATCTGTGACCGAACAAAGCTCCCTGTTGTTTCCTTCCGCACGCCCCCTTGACGCCCCGGTTGCAGTCGCCACGCTGGGGTTCCACAATTTCTACTATGAAGATTCTTGTGTCCCTGTTGGTTACCGCCGGCTTTCTCTTTGGCATCTACATTCTGTACTTGCAGAGGATCCCCACCGTCGCCGAGGGCACGGTCGCTACGCAAGCAATCAGCCTCACCGGCGTGAAGATGGACCTACTACAAATCGCCAAGGCCGAGCGCAGTAGCATTGGTGCCGACGGCCATTGCATGAACATGGATGAGCTCCTGGCTTCCGGATCGATGAGCCTGTCGCGCCCGGAGCGCGATGGCTACTCTTACACTGTGGAGTGCTCCGGCAACGACTTTACGGTCACCGCGCGACACGCTCCCGCTCCCGCAGGCTCTGGCTTGCGCTACCCAAACATGATGATCGACCAGTCCATGCAAGCGCGCGAAGTCGAGTAGCTTGAGCTGATTGGCCTCCCGCCGCGGGCCCTAAGCCCTCGCTAAAATTGAGTTTCCGCTTAGATGCCTCGCGGGCCACGGAACTTTTCCCGCCCCGCCCGCGTACCTTTTGGCGACACGGATTCCCGCAAGCCTCGGCGCCAGGGGCGCCTCAAAGATAAGCCAAGGAGCAGAAAATGGACGGCACGATTATCGGTTTAGTGGCTGTAATAATGAGTCTCGGCATTCCCCTCGGCGCGATGTATACCTATTACCGCGTGCGTCAGCTGCGCACTGAAGAGCGGCTGGCGGCCATTGCCAAGGGCGTCACGGTTCCCATGGAGCCGGAGCTCTCGCAAGCCGCGCGCTCGCGTCGCGCGGGCATCTTGCTGACCTGTGGCGCGGTCGGCTTCATCGTCGCGCTCGGCTTCATCGCGCAAATCGAGCATGAGCACGACACCTGGACCGCTGCTGCGCTCGGCATCATCCCCCTGGCCATTGGCATCGGCTACTTCGTCGACTTCACGCTGATCCGCCGTGATCTGCACGCCTCTTAGCAACAGCGTCGGTTTTGTAAGTCTGGGACGGGAAAAAGGGCGCGTTTCACTTCGCGCCCTTTGCTCTCATGGCGTGCGTTTCTGGTCCGCCACTAACACGCCTGCTTCCGTGTAATTCGTTGCCGCCACATCATGAAACGCCACGTGGATGTTCTCGCGCTTGGCCCGCCCGTCTTCGATCAAGACATTCCTAATACGCTCGGCAATTTTGCGTTTCTGCTCCGGCGTGCGCCCCTCCACCGAGGTAGTCGGTACGTGCGGCATGGCTTTCCTCCGACGCATTCGATTAGCCGCATTCTACCCCACTCGCTGTTTAACTCTTGCGGCAGGACTCGGCCTATTTCAAGGCCGCGGTGACGGAGGAAGAAGACGTGGCGACTTGGGATTGCGGAGCGACGGCGCTGGGCCAGATGACTTCGAGAGCAGTTTCGCGCCGCACAAGCATTTTAGAGCGCTTGCTGACCCGAATCGTCAGGATGTTTTCGGTGTCGGCGCGAAGTTCGCCCAAGCCTTCCTTTTCGGTCTGCAGGCTTTTGTCCGCGCGATACAGGGCTACGCGGAGCTGGTGAGGTCCGGCCGGCAAGCGGCGTTCAAGACGCGCGGGATCAGCCGCCGCGTAATCGCGCAGACCTGTGGTCAGGAGCAGTTCGTGGTCCGCGAAGATGGCCAGGGTGCCCTCCCCGACGGTCGTATTGATCTTGATACGCAGGGCGGCGCGCTCTACCGCCACAGGAACAGCAGCAGCGACCGACGCCGGTAAAGTCAGCGTCGGCGCCGCGACGTCGGAACGGGTGTCCCGCACTGCTGGTGTCCCAGCGCGAACCTCTTCACTATGTCTGTACCGGCTGCTGTGCACCAGGCGAATTCTCTTCGGCGGTACGAGGCTCTGGGAATGCCCAGCTTCGGCGGAAACGGGGAGAGCAATTTCTGCGGCCGGATAGCTTTGCAAATCTTCCGGAGCTTTCGGCGCAGTGAACGAGGTGATGGGCGCCGGCGCGGGCGGGATGTGAAAGTGCGAAACAACTGCGCGCCCCATCGGGACGCTGCATCCAGCCAGCAAAATAATGGAAGCGAAGGCCCAAATGTCGCGCGTCTGAAGCGGCCGTGACCACCAGGACAAGCTGGAAGCCGGTGGCGCAACAGGGGTGCGGCGGGCCAGAGGATAGAGGGAAGCAGCCAGCGCGTCTCCGGTGGGATAGCGGTCCTCCGGTTTCTTGGCAAGGCAGCGCAGGACGATGTGGTCGAGGCCGGAGGGCAGCGCCGGATTACGCCTGGACGGCTCAACAGGATCGGCCGTGAGGATTTGCGCGCAAACGGCAGCTACCGAACTGCCGTCGAAAGGCGGCACTCCGGTGAGCATCTGATAGAGGACGATGCCCAGGGCAAAGAGGTCGGAGCGGGTGCTGTGGGGCTCGCCCATGATTTGCTCGGGTGCGAGATAGGCGGGAGTGCCCATAATACGCCCGGAACCGGAAACCTGCGTGGCAAAGCGGGCGATACCGAAGTCGCTGAGTTTTACCTCGCCCTCCTCCGTGATCATGATGTTGGCGGGCTTAACGTCGCCATGAATGATGCCCGCGTGGTGAGCGCGGCCGAGCGCCGTGGCCAGGTCCGCGGCCCACGAGCAGGCGCGTGGCCAGGGAATGGGGGACTCGGAAAGGACCTGCAGCAAGGTTCTTCCGTTCACGTACTCCATGACCAGGTAGGCGATGCCCGTTTCTTCCACGCCGACGTCGAAGAGGTTGACGATGGCCGGGTGCGAGAGCTGACCAACGATTTGCGCTTCTCGCAAGAATTGCTTCTGCTGGGGCGCTGCGCCGAAGGAGTGCACGAGGGTCTTGATGGCCACCGTGCGGCCAATGATTTTGTCCCGGGCTTTGTCCACGCGACTGGTGGCGCCGAAACCCAAGGGACCAACGATTTCGTAACGGTCTTTTTGCATGTTGAGGGCAGACACGCACCCCGATTTTTGAATCCGGAGTGAAACGAGATATTGAAGGAAAAACTGTGGAAAGAGAATGGGCCTGAAGTACAGGTGTGTACCAGCCTTCAGTACCACGTCCAACGGGCTAAGGGGTTTCTAATAGGACAGGGGTGGCGTTAAGTTGCTGATAAGCAGTGCCTTATATGCAACGAGGAACGGTAAGAGGAGCTATCCGCCCGGCTGGAGCGGTCAAAGACTACGACCGCGCCCTTCTGGGGCTTTTTTTGAAAAGAATTAAGCCGAGCGTAGAAGCTGACCTACACGATCGCGCAGCGAAGATGGCTGCGTCTGTGTTTGCAAAGGTGCGTTACACCGGGACAAGGGATGCAGGCGCTCTGCCAGTGTTTCCGCGGATGCGCAGCGCTGGGACGGGTCTTTCGCCAGACAGGACGCTATCAGTTCGTTAAACGCCACCGGAACCGACGGGTTCGCGTGCGATGGTGGCAGGGGAGTGGAGGAGAGAATCCGCGAACAAATACCCTGCAAGGAGTCGGCATCGAACGGGCGGTGGCCGGTCACCATTTCATACATGACCACGCCGAGGGAGAAGATATCCGAGCGGGCGTCCTGCGGCTGACCGACGATCTGCTCCGGGCACCAGTAAGCGGGTGAGCCGAGTAGCGGCGTGTCCTTGGAATCGCGGCTGGCCAGGCGAGCCATGCCGAAGTCGGTCAGCTTTATCCGCTCATCCTCAGTGATAAGAATGTTGGCCGGTTTGACGTCTCCATGAATTACGCCTTTGCGGTGGGCAACCCCCAGGGCCGTAGCGACCTCCGCGGCCCAGGCGCAGGCTTTAGAGCAAGGAATGCTGCCTTTTTCGAGTAGCTTCTCGAGAGGCTGGCCCTGAATAAACTCCATCACGAGGTAGGGGGTCTGGGAAGGCTCATCAATCCCCATATCATGCAGCGCGATCACCGCAGGGTGGGAGATTTGGCCGACCACACGGGCTTCTTGCACGAAGCGATTGCGGGCCTCGCCGCGCGCGAGTTCGGTAGGGAAAAGCTTGATGGCGACAATGCGCGCGATCAGGGGATCGAAGGCGCGCGCCACTCGGCTGTTAGCGCCCACACCGATGACTTCGAGAATTTCGTAACGGCCGACTTTTCGCGACTCAGGGTGAACTGGCACGGGGACGTTCCTCTCAGCACAGTCGTATCACTAGGATAGAGGATAGAAGGGACAGCGTGGAAAGGGATGAAGCGGAAGTTTCCAAAAGAGAAGTACGCGGGTACTAGGCCAAATTAGCGAAGGTGTCAGCGCTGCGCGGGAGGCATGCGAAGCGAGGCGAAGGCAGGGTCAGCCGCCAACTTGGCGGGGAATTCGCGGACGTACGATTTCATCCCCGGATACAAGTGGTAGTGAAAGCCGAACGAATTCATTTCCGCGGCGGCCTGCTCCGGCGTCCAGTTTTGCTGCGCGATGCGATAGGTGGCGACCATCACGCCAGTGCGGTCTTCGCCGTAATAGCAGTGCACGAAAATTTTTTGCGTGGGATCTTGTTGAACGGCCTTTAGAAATTGCGCAACCTTCCTATCATCGGGCGCAGACCAGTCGAGCACAGGAATGTTCACGAAACGCATGCCCAGCGATTCCGCTTGCGCGCGCTCCCAAGCCACGGGACCGCTATTCCCGCGCAGATCAACGATGGTCGTGACGCCAAGTTTTTTCAGCTCCGCCAAACCCTGCACGGAAGGCTGCGCGCCGCGCAACAACATTTCGCTGACTTTCCCGGCGTTGGATACGCCGGCCAGTTTTAGTTTTTCTGCCGGTACGCCGAAAGAAGCGCGCGCCATGGCATGCTGCGCGGAAGTGTCCACAACCGTTTGCGCATCCGAAGGGCCTGCCGCAGCCGCGACGAGGCACACGGCCAGAATAGTTTTGCACAAGCTGGGAAAAAGGAGCCTGTTCACCATGGGTTCGATGCTTTAGTGTACTCTGCGAGGTGGCTGAAAGCGGTTGCCAAGGGAAACGCTGGACTTGGGAACGTGACCACTACAAATAGACATGGTACGAAAACGTCAACGACATTTAGCGTTTTTCTCTTGACAGGGATTTCACAGGAGCTGATACTGCGCATCGCTGACTTTGGGGGAGCGTGGTAGCGCCCGGGCCGGTTTTTCTGTTTCCGGGGGAATGACCGGCTTAGAAACCACGTCGCCGCCAAGCACCACACAACAAAGGAACGCGACCAC
>CATPAM010000422.1 GCA_955651735.1 Candidatus Acidiferrales bacterium
GTGAAAACGTGTGGGTTCTCACCTCCCGGGGTGGTGGGGTGTTGCGGACATTCCCTCAGCGGCAAAACAGGCCCGCCCTGCCAGGCAGGTCTGCTTCCTCACTCGCGTGATGTTGCCGCAATGCAGTAAGAGACTTACCACCAGAGGGCATGTCTGGGCGATTTTGTAGCACCACAAAACGCGCGTGTCAACGCCAAAAATCGTAGCCGAATAACGCTATTCTGAAGGTTGGAACGACCCGTTGCTCAGTCGCCGATGGCGTACTCCGGCCTAGCGAGGGTCGCGAAGCGTCGCGCGGGCTGGCGCCGGTATTCCGGGTGCGGGCGGACCCGTGCGCTTTCACGGCGCGCCGCAGGCCGCAGTTCATCCTGCAACTTTTCGCGCAGCCGCCGGTGCGCGCGGAAAAGCCTCAGCCGCACGGCCACCACCGATATTCCCAGGCGGCTGGCGACCTCCTGCGTCGAATAGTGCAGTACATCGCGCAGCAGGCATGCCTGCCGCAGGTCCGGCGGGAGTTGCACGATGGCTTTCGCCAGCAGCCGGCCCATCTCGCGTCGCGCGCAGCGCTCTTCCGGATCCAGTTGCTCTGACTCGATGCTGCTGCCGATCGTCTCTTCGCTTTGGCCCTTAGGCTGATCCAGGGAAGCGATCTTTCCATCCCGGCGCTGGCGCAGCAGGTCGATCGAAGTGTTCGCCGCGATGCGCGAAATCCACGCGCGGAAATCGTCGTTCGAATCGTCTTGCTTCCCCGCAAACTGTTCCAGGCGCGACCAAGCCTTCAACACCGCTTCCTGGCTAACGTCTTCGGCATCGGCTGCGTTCCCGGTAAGCCCCCGCGCACGGCGGTACAGCGTCGGCATGTACGGCGAAACCATTTCCTCGAACGCCTCGGGGCTTCCGTTTCGCGCCCGCGCCAGCAGACTGGAACGGCCCCGCGGAGGGGTATCAAGGCAAAGGGTGACAGTTGCTGCGCTCATGCCAGCGGTTAAGTTGGCAGTCCGAGCGCCACGCCCACAGTTTCGCTTAAGTATAAGAAAACAAGCGGCATACGCAAGAGCACTCGCGCGCGAGTGCCCCGCTCGACCGACCGCTTTTGGGACGGCATTGTCGCAAAAGCGGTCAGGATCCCCACACGAAAGCCATTTGCGTGTGACTCCGTCAACGCGTGCTGTTCGCTTTCGGCGAGACGGGCTTTTGCGCCCGGTGCTGATCCAGGATCTCGCGCACCAGCCGCCCCAGTATCGTTGGACTGTAGGGCTTCTGCAGGTGGCGTGCCGGCATGCCGTCCGCCAGAGGTTCGCTGGCGTCCGCCGAATAGCCGCTGGTGAACACAACTGGCAAGCCCGGAAACATCTTCAAGAGGCTCACGGCCGTTGCTGGCCCGCCGAGCTTGGGCATGATGACATCCAAAATGGCCAGTGCCGGCGTTTCGTGCGAGCAGAGCTGCAGCGCCTCCTGGCCGTCGCAGGCCGAGAGTACCCGGTAGCCCATGCCCAGAAGCGCTTGCCGTGACATCTCGCGAATTGATTCGTGGTCTTCGGCAATAAGGATTGTTTCCGTGCCGCGTAATTCGGCTAACGAAGGAGCCGGCGCCTTCTCCGCTCCGCTTTCCGCCTGCGTGCCTTCCAGTACTGGAAGATACACGCGAAAAAGGCTGCCGTGCCCGGGTTCGCTGTACACGTGGATGAAGCCGCCATGCTGCTTCACGATGCCGTAAGCGGTGGCCAGACCCATCCCGGTGCCCTTGCCGCGCTCTTTGGTGGTGAAGAACGGCTCAAAGATGCGCTCGCGGGTTTCCGTGTCCATTCCAATGCCCGTGTCCGAAACGGAAACCACCGCATAGCGCCCGGCTTGCACGTAGGGATAGAAGCGGCAATAGGAGTCGTCCAGCTCCACCATCTCCGTCTCGATCACCAGCCGGCCGCCCTGCGGCATCGCGTCCCGCGCGTTGAGGCAGAGATTCATCAGTACCTGTTCGATCTGCGCGGAGTCTGCCTTCACCGAGTCGAGCTTGGCATTCAAAAACTTGAACTCGATGTCTTTGCCGATCACCTTGTCGAGAAAACTAACCAGTCCGCCAGCGACGGTATTAAGATCAACCGCGCGCGGCTGCAGCACCTGGCGGCGCGCAAAAGCCAGCAGCTCGCGAGTCAGCGTCGCGGCGCGCTCGGCCTGCTCGCGGATGCGCGTAAAGCGCTCGGCTATTTGCGGATTGTCGCGGCTCTGCTCAAATCCCAGTTCAGCCCAGCCCAGGATCGCGCCCACCACGTTGTTGAAGTCATGCGCGATGCCTCCTGCCAGTTGGCCGACGGCCTCAAACTTTTGCGCCTGCCGCAACTGCCGCTCGACGGCGCGCAACTCGGTGACATCTTCCGCAATCACTTCCAGGCCCGCTGGCTGGCCCGCCACCGTAAGCTGCCGAACGTTCATCCGCACGGTGACCAGGCCGCCGTCGCGGCGCCGCCATTCGGCCTCCGCTCCGTGAACTCGGCCGTTTTCCCGGCAGGCGCTGGTTAGCTGTGCGTATTGTTCAGGAAAGCGGAAAATGTCCCGCGCCAAATTCAGGGCCAGCAAATCCTCCGCCGACGCACAGCCCGTGATGCGCAGCAGCGTGGGATTGCCGTCCTGGAACGAACCGTCGGCAGAGGCCCGGAAAATGCCGTACGCCGAATTCTCCACCAAGTCGCGATTCCGCTCCTCGGATATCCGCAGTGCTTCTTGGCCCCTGGCATGTTCATCCCGCAGTGCCTTTTCGTCGAGCGTTTCCGATTTCATGCCTTCGCTCCCAGCCGCGAATCGTTAAAACCGTCCTGCCGACTTTGCGGCCTGTGTTGCCCCTCGCCAGCGGCAATTGCGCTTGCGTAAGTCCTTAGGTTTTCATCTCGAGCGCGGCCGGCCGCAAACGCGACTCACCTGCGTCCAGGAATTCCGCGAAAGTGCCCGCGTCCTGCGGAGTCCACAAACCAATGCTGGTCCGCAAGTCGATTGATCCCCACGGGGAACGCGTCTGGTTGTGCACCGCAAGGTGTTGCTCCAGCCGGTTGCGCATCACCTCGGCGCTCGGCGCAACGGCATCCACTCCCAGAATCGCAAACTGCGCTTCGCCCAGCCGTCCCATCACGTCGCTTCGCCGGCAACATCCTTTCATCAATCCAGCGACGTCATTCAGCGTGCGATCCGCTGTCCCCGGGCCGAATGCATCCCGCAACGCCTGCAAATTCTCGAACAGCACGCAGATCAACACGAGTGAGCTGGCCGCGCGCATCGCCTCCTCCAGGCGCCGTCTGCCCACGGTCAGGAAACCGTCCCGCGTATACAACCCGGTCACCTGGTCGCGCAGCATGTCGGCGAGGCCTGCCAGCGTGTTGCGCTCCAGCGCTGCTCGCAGCACCCGTTCCAGCGTGTGCGCGTCGGTGTGCCCTTTCAGCACATAATCCATCGCTCCCTGCGCCAGGCTGCGGATGGCTTGCTCCTTCTCCGCGGGCTCGGCGATTACGATTAACGGCACTCCGGGTGCAGTCCGGTGCACCAGATGTACGGCGTCCATCGGCTCGCGCAAACTCAGCCCCAGGTCCAGCAGGATCACTTCCGGGTCCACTATCTTGATGGTTGGCAGCAGCGTCGCGATCGTTGACACCACCGTCAGATCCAGCCCTGGATCGCTCCCGGCGTAAAGCTCATGCAGCGCCGTAGCGGTCTCGCCGGGACTTCCTTCCGCCAATAGCAGTCGCAATCGTCTTTGTGTCATGTGCGAGCTCTCGTCTTTCGCCTTCGGACATGGTTGTGTGCGCAAACCAGCGATCCGGGCGTAATTCTCGCTAACCCAAGCTTTAAGACTGGAGAGGACAGCCCGGTAGACAGCGGACTTCAGGAAGGGAGTGCCATCTTGACTTGTGAAACTGCGGGCGTCAATAGACCTGCACACCGGCGACGCCTATCCGTTACGCAATACCGGCCCTGGCGGCTCGCCTTCGGAGCGCCAGCGCTACCGCCCCCGCGATGAGCCCCCCTGCGATCACCACGCCTTCCCACGCCAAACCGGCTGCCAGCACCAGATGCCCCGGCGCTCCAAAGGGAGAGAGCAGCGCAACCAGTGCGGCTTCCCGCACCCCGATGCCGCCTTGCGTTAGTGGCAAAACCGCGGCAAGTTTCGCCAGCGGCCAGGCGAAGAGCCACGCTCGCAGTTGTAGGGTTAGCCCGCAATAAACCGCGAGTCGTGCCGTAAGCATAAGGAATGCGAGCTGCATGCACGTGCCTAGCAGCCAACCGAGCGCCAGCACATGCGGACGCTTCGACACGGCACGCAGCGCGTGCCGCAGCCGCGCCAGCCGCCTGCGAAAGCGCACCGAACGGCCGCCCAATATCCTCTTGCGCAGCACAAACAACAGGCCCAACAACACAATTAGTCCAAGGGCAACCAGGGGAAGAGCGTTGCGCATCCTGCGTTCCACGTCGTCCGGCACCAGGTCCAGCTCTGGAACCAGCAGCAATCCCATCAGTACAAGACCTGCCTGCGCCGTGACGTCCAGGAAGCGGTCCACCACATTGCCCGTCAAAACCGCGGCTGGCCGCGGACTGCGCCGTAATCCAACCGCCAGCCGCACCACGTCGCCACCGACAATCGATGGGAGAAAAAGCGTCCCAAAAAGCCCGCCGAAGTAACACTGCGCGCTCGTCGCGAAATCCAGCTCCGCTCCCGCCGCGTTGACCACCATCCGCCATTTCGCCACGCCAACGCAGTGCGCCAGCAGGTAGGCCAGCAGCACTGAAAAGTAACTCGATACCGGAACTCTTGCCATCGCCGCGCGCAGCGGCGCTAGCGGAAGGAAATGCACCAGCGTACCAAGTACAGCCAGCGCGGCAGCCCACCGCAAAATAATGAGCACCCAGCCGCGTGTGCTTCGTTGGGAGTGGGCGCTTATCATTCCACGAGAGTCTAGCCTACAAACGTCCCGGTCGCGGGCCGGAAACCGTGCATGATTCTTATTGGCTGTGTCAGCAGAAGCGTCTGCGCAAAAAGCGCGGAAAGCGTTCAAGTTACCACTGCAAATAATCCGCCGCCACGTGCTCGCAGCTCAATGCTTCGGCTTGACCATGTAACTCTTGAGCACGATTGATTCAGCCAAAAATCTCATCGATCTTGCCCGCCAGCGTAAAATCGTAATCGCTAATCCCCTTCACGCTGTGCGTGTTCAAATCGATCACCAC
>CATPAM010000423.1 GCA_955651735.1 Candidatus Acidiferrales bacterium
AGCCGCGGGCGCGGAGACGCTCGAGTTGTTGCTCGGGGCGGCAAAAGGTGACCACCAGGCCGTCGAGATTTTTGTGATAGCCGGCTTCAACGAGCAGCGCGGCTTCGACGAAGGCGGCGTCGCAGGCGCCGTTGCGCGACCATTCAGCGAATTGCTGGTGGATGGCGGTCTCAACGGGCGGGTGGAGGATGGCGTTGAGGCGAGCGAGTTTGGCCGGGTCGGCGAAGACCATGCTGGAGAGCTTGGCGCGATCCACACGATTGCCGGTATCGAGAATGGACGCGCCGAATTCGCGGACGACTTCGCCGTAAGCGGGCTGGCCGGGCTCGATGAGTTTGTGCGCGAGGGAATCGGCGTCGAGAACGGCGAAGCCCATTCCGCGCAGCATGGCCGCGACCGCGGTCTTGCCGCTGGCGATGCCTCCGGTTAGGCCGAGGCGAAGCATTGTTTTGGTCACCGCGCGCCGGCGGAGGATTGCGCGGCGCCGGGCGTCGACGAGGCCTTGCCGCGGCGGAGACGAGCGGCTTTGACGGTGTTGCTCATGAGCATGGTGATGGTCATGGGACCGACGCCGCCGGGAACGGGCGTTAGCGCGCCAGCGGTATTGACAGCGTCGGGATGCACATCGCCGACGAGCAGGGAGCCTTTCTCGCGAAATTTTTGCAAGCGTGCGGGAAAATTGCGCAGCAGGGATTCGGCTTCCTTGGCGTCGGTGACTTTGTTGGTGCCGACGTCGATCACCGCGGCGCCCGGACGAATCCAGTCGGCTTGTACGTAACCAGCTTTGCCCATGGCGGCGACGACGATGTCGGCGCGACGGACCATTCCTGGTAAATCGCGCGTTTTGGAGTGGCAGACGGTGACGGTGGCGTTGGCGTGCATCAGGAGCAGCGCCATGGGTTTGCCGACAATGTCACTGCGGCCGAGGACAACAGCGTTTGCGCCTTCGCTGGCGATACCGTTGCGGCGAAGAATCTCCATGCAACCCGCGGGAGTGCAAGCGATGAGTCCGGGGCGGCCGCTGACCAGACGACCGAGATTTGCGGGATGAAAGCCGTCAACGTCTTTTGCGGGATCGACAGCTTCAAGAACGCGCTTGGTGTCGACCTGGGAAGGGAGGGGAAGCTGGATGAGAATGCCGTCGACGGCGTTGTCGTGGTTCAAGTCCTGAACGAGGCGCAGCATCTGGTCGGTGCTGATGGAGGCCGGAGGCGTGTGCATCCAACTGGCCAGGCCGAGCCGCTCACACGCGGCGATTTTGGATTTGACGTAAAGCTGTGAGGCGGGGTTTTCGCCGACGAGGACAGCGGCCAATCCTGGGCGAATGCCTTCGCCGGCGAGGCGGGCAATTTCGCCTTTCAGTTCAGCGAAGATTTCGTCGCGGATCTTGATTCCGTCGAGGACGCGTGCGGCCATTCCATCTCGCTTTCGTCAAGCAAAAAAATAATGATAGCACATCGAAAATGAGCAACCGTGCAGCGGGGCTTCGGGTGGTCGCCTGCGGCAGCGAAGGTGTATGATACAGTTACGTTCCAATCCCCGGACTCGGCACCCAGACGGAGTCGGCCATGTTACGCGTACGTACCTACCTCTACATTATTGTGTCGATAGCCGGCGCGACGTTATATCCCACAATCGCGCGCGCACGACAGTCAAGCGTGCCGCGTGACCCGAGTGGGGTGGCTGGGCTGGAAGGAATGATTCCCACGGCAAGCTTGGATGTTTACGTCCAGGAATCCAACGGCGCCCCGGTTGAGAGCCTTGCGGTGGTTACCCTAACTACTTTGGCCGGACGAACCTATCGCCAGGGGACAACCAATGGCGGCTACGTCAGGTTCAATGACCTGGCGGCGAGCGAGTACAAGATTCAGGTCGTGGCGCCGGCCTATGAGCGAGCCGTGAACCAGGTGGAAGCGATTGGGTTTGCGACCAAGCGGGTCACCATCGTGCTGCAACCCGGGTCAAGTTCCGGCGATGCCGCTCTGGCCGCGGGAATCGCTTCCATGAAACCGAAAGCGCAAAAAGAGATGGCCAAAGCGACGGAAGCGCTGCGCGCCAACAAGCCGGCGTTGGCGCGCACCCATCTCGATGCCCTCCATCGCATGGCCCCCAATCAGCCGGAGGTCAGCTATTTGTTTGGTGTTTACGCCGCGCAGTTGAATGATGAAGCGCAAGCGAAATCCTATTGGACAAAAACGCTGCAGCTCAATCCAAAGCATTTTCGTACTTTGCTTTCTTTGAGCGAGATTTCTATCCGCGAAAAGAAGCCTACCGAAGCGGTGGAGTATATGACCCGCGCCACTGAAGTGGAACCATCGTCGTGGCGCCCCCACGTGATCCTGGCCGAGGCTTACTATCTGCAGCATTCCCGGGATGAAGCCATTAAGGAAGCAGAACGAGCAATGGAGCTAGGCCGAGGGCAAGCTGCGATAATACAGCCGCTGCTGGCGCAGTGTTTGTCGGAGCGCGGAGACCGGGACAAGGCTGTGAGCACGCTGCAAGTTTATCTTCAGGACCATGCGGCGGACGCTGCGGCCAAGAAACAATTGGAGAGCCTGCTAAATCCCGAGGCGCGGGCTACTTCGACCGATGTGGCTGGATCGACAAACGAGATGGATATCTCTGCCTTGATCGCCGCGGCCAAAGCGTTGCCAGTTCCTTCCAGCTGGATGCCGCCGGACGTAGACGACAAAACGCCGCCTGTGGAACCTGGCGCCGCGTGCGCGCTCGATGAAGTGGTGCAAAATGCGGGCAAGCGATTACAAGAGCTGGTCAAGAACGTCGACCGATTCACCGCGACGGAGTTGGTCACCGATGAATCCATCAACAAATGGGGACTGCCGTCGATGCCGGAAAAAGCCCAGTTCGACTACATCGTTTCGATGGAAGAAACCCGCCGCGGCACTTTGAGCGTGGAAGAGTACCGTGAGCGCCGAGCCGCGTCGAAAGCTTTTCCGGAAGCGGTGATGACGAGCGGGTTGCCGGCCTTGGTGGTGATTTTTCATCCGTATTATGCAGGCAACTATGAAATGACTTGCGAGGGACTGGCGCGATGGAATGGCGGGCTGGCCTGGCAGGTACACTTCCGCCAGCGGAAGGATAAACCGAATACGATTCGCAGCTACCGGATGGGCCTGGAGGGCCAGGGATATCCGGTGGCGTTGAAGGGACGCGCGTGGATCGCCGCGGATAGCTATCAAATCGTGAGGCTGGAAACGAACATGGTGGCGCCGATGCCGCAAATCCGGCTGGCTGCCGAACACGTGAACATCGAGTACGCTCCGGTGCAGTTCCGCAAGGGCACGCTGGAAATGTGGCTGCCCGCGAACGTGGAAGTTTATTACGACTGGAAAGGGCGGCGCGTTCACCGCCGACACAGCTTCAGCAACTATCTACTGTTCTCGGTGGACGACAAGCAGAAGATTTCCGCGCCTAAGGGCCAGGATGCGGCGCCTCCGGAGAGCGAAAAACCAAACTGAAGAGTTGACTGCACGCAGGAAGATTCGCGAGCGCCAAATCTTTGAACGGCCGCTTGCGCTGCGACCATCCAGAATCAAGAAATCAAATGATGTATATCGATAGAGTGGCGGTGTGCGTTTACTCATCGGCGCCGCGGATGGAGCCGATAAATTCTTTGCGTTGGACTTGAATTCGCTTGCGTGCGAAATTTGCAATGTAGAATTCGCGCGACTTCTATGCGGTAACGTGCCAGGAGAACCCGGAGTTCTCTGACATGCCTTACGCGGTCACGCAACGCGCAGTTTGCGGGGTGACCCGCGGTTCGAAGCAACTCAGCACAAACCGAGGCGCAGCACGTGTGCGCCTACTCCAAAAAGAGAGAGGAAGCAAAAAATGGCAATTCTAAAAATTAGATCGCTTTACAAGAAGGTTTTGGCAAGAACCCTGGCGTGGGGAGCGCTGGCGATTTGCGCAAATGCGGGCCCGCTCCTGGCGCAGAACACGATCGGCGGGAACTTTACGCTCAACCAAAGCGCGCGCTTCGGGAGCACCATTCTCGCGGCCGGGCAATACAGGTTCTCCATCGAGCCGATAGGAGCCATACAATCCATTCGCTCGATTCAGCAAGGCGCCGGGCATCTGGTGCTGGTGGTGCTGAAGCCGGAGAAGTCCGGTACAATTGCGAGCCTTTTTGCGATGGCATCGCCAAGTGACCATTCGAGCGAGACAAGCGAATTGGTCCTCGAGTCCGAAAAAACGGGGACGCTGGCTGAAACCTTGTACCTTGAGAAGGAAGGGTTGATGGTGGATTTCCTTTGGTTGAGTCCGAAGGCCAAAAACCAAGTGGTTTCTCAGCTAGCGGTGCCGGTACAAACTGCCGCAGTGCCGCGAGCTGGAGGAAACTAGCTAGCTAAAAGTTGCAGGATTACCGGGCGGACCATCTTTTTGGTCCGCCCGTTTTCTTGCCGCCTCGGAGACCCGCGGTCAGCAAATGTAGTACGGCGGCTCCCAGTGCGGCGTAACAATTGGCTGCTGTTGGTTATCGGCTAATCAGCGGCGGCATTCTGAGACTTGGTGGGGTCGATTTCGATTCGACCTTTGAATTGAGCGCCGTCCTCGATGCTAATCCGCGCG
>CATPAM010000424.1 GCA_955651735.1 Candidatus Acidiferrales bacterium
ACGGCGGTAAGTGGGGCTCAAGCGCAACTGCGGCATGTCGTCTTCGTTCAGGAAGGCCTGCCATTGATCGTCGACTTTGCGGAAATAGACGTCCGGCTCGACCAGGCGGGGTTCGGCTTTGTTGTAGCGGAGTCCGGGGCGCGGATCGAGCTTCTTGATCACCTCGAGAGCGCGCTTTACGACTTCGAGCGGGCGATTCAGCGCGCGCGCGATTTCCTTTAGCTGGTTCGATTGCACCTGCTTGAGATGTTCGGAAACAACCTGCTGCGCGAGAGTATTCTGAGGATCGAATGCTTTCAGTTGCAGCAGCAGGCATTCGCGCAAATCCTTGGCGCCCACTCCGATGGGATCGAAATCTTGAACGACGGCGATGGCGTCGTCCAAATCATCCTGGGAATATTTTCCATTTTGCGCCAGTTCTTCCGTTGAGGCAGTCAAATAACCGTTCTCATCGAGGTTGCCGATGATGCTTTCGGCGAGCTCGCGCACGTTATCGGAGCAAATCGTCACGCTCAATTGCCAGGCGAGATGATCGGTCAGGCCAGTGGCGGAAGAGAGAAACTTTTCAAACGAAGGCCGCTCGGAAATCTCGCGCTCCTGCGAGCGCCCGCCGTCTCCGCCGGAATCCAGGTACTGATTGAAGAAAGTGCCGACGTCGAATTCGTCAAAGGGATTGGCTTCCGGCTTCTCCGGAACTTTTTCGGTTTCCGCCTTCAGGAAAGTTTCGTCGCTGTAATTGTCGGACTGCGTGGGCTCTTCGCTAAGCTCTTCCAGGACAGGATTGGCGATCATCTCCTGGTTGATCATCTCGCGCAGCTCGAGGCGGTTGAGCGCCAGGACGCTCACCATCTGAACCAGGCCGGGCGTCAGAATCTGCTTCTGCGACACCTTGAGATTCAGTTTGAGCCCTTGCCACGCCATAATTTCTCTTGCTTGCTCCTAGTTTAGCCGGAAGTGATCGCCAAGATACACGCGCCGCACCTCGGGATCTTCACTTAACTCCGCGGGACGGCCCTTCCTGAATATTTTCCCATTTCTGAGGATATACGCGCGGTCGGTGACGCTGAGTGTTTCCCGCACGTTATGGTCGGTAATCAGGACGCCAATCCCCGAGCGACTTAGGTCGCGGATAATCTCTTGCAGATCTTTCACGGTAAGAGGGTCGATTCCGGAAAACGGCTCGTCCAGCAAGATGAAGGATGGTTGCAGGGTCAGCGAGCGCGCGATTTCCAGGCGCCGGCGTTCGCCGCCGGAAAGAGTGTAGGCTTTGTTTTGCCGCACGGTTTCCAGTCCCATCTGCACCAGCAATTCCTCCAGCCGGTCGCGCTGTTGTTCCGGCGTCAGGGGCAAAGTCTCCAGCACCGCAAGCAGATTTTCTTCGCTAGTCAGTTGACGAAAAACCGAGGGTTCCTGCGGAAGGTAACTGATGCCACTACGGGCCCGGAGGTACATGGGGAGGTCCGTGATTTCATCGCCATTGAGAAGAACACGGCCGGAATCGGGGCGGGCAAGACCTACTATGATGTAGAAGGTTGTCGTCTTTCCTGCGCCATTAGGTCCGAGAAGCCCAACGACCTCACCCTGTCCGATCTCCAGCTCGACGTCGTCCACGACTCTGCGTCCGCGATACGACTTGCTCAACTCGACAGCCTGGAGCTTCAGCATACCTCGTCATTTCTCGACTCGGTGCTTCGTCAAAGTGCGAGAACCATTTTCAGAGTCGACGATGATCGTATCATCCGCTAAATAGAAGGTCAATTGACGCCCGGTGGTGGTGCCGGCGGAACCGTCGTAGAGCGTTGGGTTTCCGCCGCTCATCACGAATTTTCCGGCGGCCGCGATGTATTCTCCTCGCTCCGCGGTCGCTTTGCGGCTGCCTTCTTCCACGATCACGCCGCCAGTGCCGACCGCACGGCTGATTTGCTGCGCGCCGCCGGGAGCATTTGCGCTGCTTGCGCCGTTCGGTGCAGGCGCAGCAGTGCGCGTGAAATAGAGATCGAGGACCGGCGCGCGCATGCGCTGCTCTTCCGATTGCACCACAACGTTCCGTTCGAGGTGCGCACGGCTTTCCTTGTCGCTATAGCTCAAGGTTCCGGAGGTTGCGTGCCATAAATGCTGCGCCTTTGGAGAGCTTCGCGTGAGAGGCGCTGAAGCCGGAGTCAAAGTGCCTGATTTCTCCTGCGCGCGATTGCCGGGACTTTCCGCCGATTGCGCCGTGGCTTGCGGAAACACCGCTCGCACATTGCCGGCGGCGTTGAGCACGCGCGTCTCGCGCAGCAGCTCGATGGACTCTGCCTCGAGCACGGAATCGCCCTGCCACAGGCGCGCGTGACCGGAGTAAAATGCCCGGCCTGTTTTCGAATTGGCCTGCAGCGTGTCGGCTGTGATATTCGCCGGCACCGGCGCCAACTGCACAACGCCGGAGCGCGACGCAAAATCCGTCGAGCGCACGCCGCCCTCCGCGCGGATGTCTCCGGTCGCTTGCGCAAAGACGATTCTCGCCGCGTGTGTCTCGGTCGCTGCGTCGCGGGCCAGGGCGTTGCCGGTCAGCGTGGCCGTTTGCGATGCGCGCAGAAAAACTGCGTGCGTGGCCTGGCCGCCGCGCTCCCCTTCCTTCAACTTTACGTCGCCGTCCAAATCCATTTGCGACCACCCGCCGGTGGGCTGCAATTCGGCAATGCCATTGCTGGCAGTTGCGGTTTGCACGGGCCGTCCACTCATGGCGCGCTCCGTTTGCACGTTTCCAATGGCCTGGAGCTGCCGCGCCTTGCCCGACGAAGCGAAGTCCAATATCAGCTTGTCCGCTTGCAATTTTGTTTTCGCAACGACGGCGCCGGGTTGCGCGGGCGCGTCGGTCCACTCCATCGTTCCCGCCGCCAATGTTTCAGCCTTCTGCGCCTTGCCGGTTTCGCCCGATTCGCCTTTGCCGAACTCCATGCGAAACGCATTGGTCCGCAGCATGCGCGATTCGCCATTGCCTCCCCGCGTTTCGAGCAGCACATTGCCATTCAGATTCACTTCCTTGGGACGCCCCTGCCAGGGCCACAATTCCAGGGTGGCGTATTCGGCGCTCGCTTTGTCCTGCTTCGCGGCGCTGTTGTGCGAGCCGCACACCGCTCCTGCTGCGTCCACGCGCGTTACTGCGCCTTCCGGCGAAAAATGCGCGGTCAACGTTTCCGCCTCCAATTTCGCCTGTTCGCGAGCCCCCTGCGAGGTCACAACCGGCCGATTGCCGCTCGTGCCGGAGGCAACCAATGTTTCCGCGTGAAACTGCTTGTCTAGCGACAGCTTGATTTCGCCGGCGCTCAGCCGCTCGGTCTTCGTTTCGGCTTCCGCTGGCCCTAACAGATGCAGCAAGCGCGAGTCACGCCCAAAGTCGAGGCTCGAGCCTTTCACCAGCACTTCCTGAGGCGCAACGGCCTGCGAACTTCCGGCCCTCGGTTTCGCGGCACTCTTCGCGGCAGTCGGCGCGCTCTCTTTCAACGTGAAGCGCACATCGCGCAATAAATGGAGGGCGCCTTCTTCGGATTTGTATTCCAGCCCGACCGCTTCTCCGCTTCCGCTGGGGAACGCAAAGGTGACTTTCTGGTCCGTTTGCGCCAGGCCGCTAGCGCGGTCGAACTTCACGCCACGGGTTGCGATATGCGTGGTCACGGCTTTCGCCGCCTCAGGGTGGCCCACGGTGCGCTGTGCATCCGCCGCGCTCATCAGGTCGATTTGCACCTCACCACTGCACTGGATGTCTCCTTTCTCCTTTCCATATTGGCAGCTCCGCGTGTGAATCACGTCGTGGCGGTCTCCCACCTTGCCGAAAATGGTGATGCGCACATCTTCCAGCAAGCTGGCATCTTGCCCCTTGAACTCGGTGGACTTCGAGGCGGACACCTCGTAAATCGTCCGGGTCTTGTCGCCGTGTTTGAAATTGATTCCCGCGGACTGCCGAGAGACATCGACCGGGGCGGCCGGCGGCGCATTCTTCTTCTCGATATGTCGCACCCAGTCCCGCCGCACGTAGGCCAGCAAAGTCACCGCCGCAAGCACCAGCGCGACCATCGCCGACCAGCGCGCATAGCGCGCCGCTTCACTTCGCAACATGCCTTCAGTTAAGCAAACTTCGTGCAGGCTGTATAGCAGGAGGAAGCGAAGGCGGGTTATCCAGCCGATTCCGCGCTGGCCAGAGTATCCGGGAGGATACCCATGTTTGCGGCCGCTACGCTGTCCCGGCTGGTATTTTTCACCAGGTACATGGCTTCGTCGGCGAGGTGCAGCAATCCTTCTTTGGTCTTCGAATCCACCGGGTAGGACGCCACGCCGATGCTCGGCGTGATCCGCACCTTGAGATCGGCCTGCTCTAGCCAGGGCGCCTCGCGTATCATCTTGTGCAGACGGCGCGCTACATTGAGCGAATTTTCCTTGGACGTTTGTGGCAACAAAATCACAAATTCATCGCCGCCGTAGCGAAACGCAAAATCGATCAGGCGGCAATGCGTCTTCAGGGCGCTGCCGATTTCCGCCAGCAGTCTCGAGCCAATCAAGTGCCCGTGCGTGTCGTTGATTTGCTTGAAGTGGTCGAGATCGATGAACACCAGGGAGAACTCGTAGTTGTAGCGCTGCGAACGGTAAATCTCCGTCTCCAGGATGAAGCCCATGTGCCGCGCGTTATACAGCGTGGTGCAATCGTCGGTGATGGTCAGCTCGTGGATGCGCTTCACGTGGCGCGCGTTTTCCAGGGCAATCGCGGCAAAGTCCGCCAGCGCTTCCAGCAAGTTCAAGTCGCGCGCATCGAATCCTTCTGGCCCAAAGCAATTGATGAGTTCGATTACGCCCAGGCAGGTGTCGCGAAACTTCACCGGGACCGCGACGATGGACTGCGTTTCCATCTTGGTCTTTTCGTCGACCTTGCCGAAAAAGCGCGTGTCCTTAGAGGTGTCCGGCACGACCACCGCTTCGCCATGCTGCGCGACCCAACCGGCAATGCCCTGCCCGACCTTGATGCGCACATCTTTTAGTGCTTGCGAAGCCTTGCCTACGGCCAGCTCGAAATACAGCTCCTGCTTGGCCTCGTCCAGCAGCAGCAGCGACCAGTTGTCAGGGCGGAGGAATTCGTCGATCTTCTCCATGATGGTGCGGAGAACCTGATCCAGTTGCAGCGAAGACGTAAGCGCTTTTCCCAGCTCCTGGAAAACCGCGAGTTGACCCGCTTCGCGTTGTTGAGAGGGCAGCGCCGGGTTCCGGCGGCGTTCGACGGCAGGGAATGGCTTGACTTCCTCCACGATCGGTTAATCCTGACCCTTTTGAATTTCGACTGGCCTGGCAAACTTCTACCGGCTTGCCGCGTGATGCGACCCGACTCCACGCCCGCGAATCTTCGCAAGTATAGGCTCCCCGCAAAAACCGGCGCAACACACTCGTAGGACAGGCGTTGCCATATTGCCATCACTCTGCCCGCTCCCTGCCGCATGCTATTAGCAACAGAGGGATCGATGGTTTGACACCCTTCACGACCCCGCCTATAGTGCCGACGAGGGGAGCCCACACCTTCCGCGAGTGTGCGCCGCCGTCAGGCGCCGCGCCTCGCCGCTTCTCGCCGGCCGCGCTTTGGTCGCGCTGGCTCCGCCGGACAGGGTTCGATCCATGGCCACGGGAAATTTTGGGCAACGTCTGAAGCGCGAGCGCGAACTGCGCGAAGTCGCGCCCGACGAAATCGTCGTTGGCACGCGCATCAGCTTGCGATTTCTGGAAGCCCTGGAAAATGAAGACTGGGACAAGCTCCCGGGCGGCATTTTCAATCGCGGCTTCGTGCGCGCCATCGCCCGCTACCTGGGCCTTGACGAAGAAGACCTGCTCGCGGAATACGACCTGGCGCACGGTGATCAGTCCGCCGAAGCTCAGCCTGCGGCGGAGAATCGCATCCCGGCGCCACCCAGATGGATCGTCGTGGCCCTCGCGCTCGGCGCGCTCGCGGTGATGGCCGCCGTGGTGGCGGCCGGAGTCTACGGCTGGCGGCGCTACTCCGCGTATCGCCACGCCAAGCAATCGCCCGCGGTTGTCTCGCAGTCGCTCGGAGCGGCGCAGCCCGCTTCCCTGCCCGCCGGCGACCCGCCCCAGGCGAACTCCGCTGCACTTGGTCT
>CATPAM010000425.1 GCA_955651735.1 Candidatus Acidiferrales bacterium
AATTCTCGCGAACAAGATTTTGGATCCCGCAGTGAGACTGCGGCTGGCCATTTGTTCGGTATAGCTCATCAGCTTGTTGAAATGGATCTTGGGAGCCGCTACGAACGTGCCGATGCCGCGACGGCGTTCGACGATGCCGTCCTGTTCGAGGGTGGCCAACGCGTGGCGGGCGGTCATCAAGCTGACCTGATGAATCTTGGCGAGGTCGCGTTCCGACGCAACCGGGTCGCCGGTGCGCAACTGTCCGGATTCGATGCGCTTGCGAATGACGCTCCGAATCCGCTGGTAAGCCGGCAGGCCATTGCGATTTTTCTGTTTTTCCGGCATTGCTCTCGAGTCCGTGTTATAGAGCGCTGGCGGACCAGCCGTAGAGTGTATAGCTTAATACGATTTAAGTCTGTCGCAATTTGTTGACAACTTGTTTGTAGAGCTATATAGCTATCTCGCATTGCGAAGTGGATTGGACTAAGCGAGAGCAAAAAATGGCGCTCACCTCGACCGATTGGATAGTCATCGGAATTTACCTGGCGCTGAACCTGCTGATCAGCCTGTACTACCGCAGACGCTCTTCTGGCAGCACCGAGGAATTCTTTGTCTCGGGACGAAACGTCTCGTGGTGGCTGGCGGGTACCTCCATGGTGGCCACGACATTTGCGGCGGACACACCCTTACTGGTAACCGGACTGGTGGCCAAGAATGGGATTTCGGGAAACTGGCTGTGGTGGTCGCAGTGCCTTTCCGGGATGATGACCGTTTTTTTCTTCGCGCGATACTGGCGGCGTGCGGAAATCCTCACGGATGTCGAGTTCGTGGAGTTGCGCTATGGAGGAAAACCTGCCGCTTTTCTACGTGGTTTTCGCGCCCTGTATCTGGGCGCGCTGATGAATTGTCTGATTCTCGGCTGGGTCATCAAGGCCATGATCAGCATCACCACGGTCTTGCTGGGCGATGCCATTGCGCAAGGCCGCGTGCTGCAAGTAGCCGTCGGCGGGCATGTGCTCATGCATTACGCGCTCGGAGACCCCAGGCACACGGCCCTGCTGATTTGCGTGCTGGTTCTGGTTCCCTTCACCGGCATCTACACATTCATAGGCGGGCTCTGGGGCGTTCTGGTCACCGATTTGTTCCAGTTCATCTTGAAAATGTCCATGATCATCGTGCTGGCGTGGGCGGCAGTCGCCAAGATCGGCGGGATGACGTTGCTGAAGATTCAGTTGTCACACGTTAACGATGCAGTGCGGCAGAGCGGCCAGCCAACAGGTTCCGTGCTCTCCTTCTTTCCCTCATTTCACTTGGGCTGGACCACGGATGCGATTTGGACCCTGCCGGTGATTACCTTCGTGCTGTATTTGGCGATGCAGTGGTGGGCGAGCTGGTATCCGGGCGCGGAGCCGGGCGGCGGTGGCTACGTGGCGCAGCGCATGTTCAGCGCGAAGGACGAGAAAAATTCCCTTGGCGCCACGCTGTGGTTCAACATCGCGCACTATGCATTGCGTTCCTGGCCCTGGATTGTCACCGGCCTTGTCGCGGTGGCTGTGTACTCGCCCGTAGGAGGACTGCATCCCAGCACGGAGTTTGCCGCGGAACCGGAAAAAGGCTACGTCATGGTGTTGCGAGACTTCCTACCGCCGGCGCTCCGCGGCTTGATGGTAGCGGCATTTCTCGCGGCATTTATGTCTACCGTGGGCACGCAGCTCAACTGGGGTACGTCGTACCTCATCAATGATTTCTATCGCCGCTTTGCGGTGCGCAAAGGCAGCGAAAAACACTATGTTCTGGCGAGCAAGCTATTCATTGTGGTTCTGGTTATTTTGAGCGGCTACACCGCGGCGCACATCAGCTCCATTCAATCCGCATGGCAGCTTTTGCTTGGCATGGGCGCCGGAACCGGCGGGGTGTTGCTATTGCGCTGGTATTGGTGGCGGATCAATGCGTGGAGCGAAATCTCTTCCATGACCGCGGCGTTCGTCGTGTCGATGTCGCTGCAAGGGGTGCACTTTTCAGGGAACAGTTCCGTGGTGTTTGCCAAGAGCACGATGATCACCACCATGGCCACCACCGCCGTTTGGTTGCTTGCCACGCTTCTTACCCAGCCGGAGAGCGATGAGCGCTTGGTCAAATTCTACCGGCGCGTGCAGCCGACAATTCATGGTTGGAAGCGCATCGCCGCGCTCGCGCCGGATATCGCGCCGGTTCGCGACTTTGCCGCGAATGCGTTTGATTGGGTGATGGGCTGCACCTTGGTGTACTGCGCAATGTTCGGCATCGGCGAATTGGTGCTCGAAGCATGGCTCGCTGGATTCGTCTTGCTGGCTTGCGCCGCGATAGCAGGCGGTCTGATCTACTGGAGTCTTTCGCGGCGCGGATGGGAAACGCTGTCCGGCGGAGCGCAAAGTCCATTGCCGGCCTCAAAGAATGAAGTGACCGTGCCAGGCGCAGACTAAGACATCTGGTCGCATCCTTCTGCCTGCGGCAATTTTTCTTAGCGGAGTTCTCCGATGGGGTGATCGTATCCGATCATTTCCAAATACCCGACTCCGCCGATTGACAACCGGCCCTTCGTTCCAGCGAAGACTACGGCACCTTCCCAATAGGCAGGCACGAACCCCGCGGAGGACGCTAGTTCCTGCGCAGGCAGCAGGGTCGAAGCCTCGACTGCAATGCCGAGCTTGGGAACGGAGATTTTCCATCGTAGCGGATAGACCGCACGCGTGGCGGGACTCACCCACGTCGCGCCCGCATGCTGCAAACTGAATTCGTCTCTACGCAAATGCATGGTGTCCCCGCGTGCATCCACGAACGTTCCCGCCGAATACGGATCAATCGACCCGTCCTTGCGCCGAATGTCGAACAGCATCAGTTCGCTGTTGTCTTCGAGCTGGATGCTCATCCAGTCCCAGCCCACCTGGTCGGCTTCGAGTTGGTGGGTGAAAAATTCATGGTCCATCCAGGCCGTGCCGGTAACTGGAACCTTTCTGCCGCCCAGCTCGATTTCGCCCTGGGTATTCAGCCGCGTCAGCGAAATGTAATGAGACGCGCGTCCCGCTCCTTCGGCCTTTTGGCTGACGCCGTTCTCTCCATGAATCACCGGCGGCTTTGCAGGTCGCAGCGTGAAATGAAGGGCAAAGCGCGCGTCGATGGCTTGCAAGACCTGCTCGTCGTCGCGCCGGGCAACTTTCCAGTTGCCGTTCCAGATTCGCCCGTCGGTCTCACTTACGCCCGCGATGCCCGGACCTGCACGGTTGGTGCGCTCGGCATGAAGAAATTTGCCACCGTCCAAATCGCTCAGCGCCAGGTGCGCCAGATACAGGTCGTGCACCTCCCAGGTGCCGATTGTTTTTGATTCGTTATCCATGCTTTGCCGGAAGAACGTCAACTCAAATCCAAAACGATGCCCGTCCGCCGACTTGACGTTGCCGGTGTAATACCACCACTCCGTCTGAAAATCCGGATGATTGAAATGATCGTGTGGAAATTTGTAACGATATCCGGGGAGAGCATCCCGGTATTCAGCCATCGCCGCAACCGCGAAGAACAACAGCGCGGCGACGCACGCCCACCTACTCTTCATGAACGACCTCGACAGGATTGAGTCGCACCGCAACGTGTGCGGGATACAAGCCCGCCAAAACAGTCGCGGCATACACCATCGTCAGCGCTCCCAGGAGCACCGCCACCGGCCAGTGAAAACGAATCGTCCAGCCAAACGATTGCTTGTTGACCACATAAATGAGAATGAGAGAAAGCGCGAAGCCCAGCGCGATGCCGGCAAAATTAGCGAGCAGGCCGATCAATCCCACCTCAATGAGAATGAGCTTGCGAATTTGCCCGCTCGCTGCGCCCAGAAAACGAAGCAGCCCAAGCTCGCGGCGCCGGTCGATCACCAAAGCCAGCAGAGCGCCGGCAACGCCCATTACCGCAATAAGAACCGCAATGGCCTCCAGCCCATAAGTGATCGCAAAAGTGCGGTCGAAGATGCGCAGCGCCTCGCCGCGCAGGTCGCGATTGGTGAACATCAGCACGCGGTGCCCGGCCGCGGCCCTTTCGATTTCTGCGCGAACGTCTTCCAGGCGCGCGTTAGGGGCCACGTAGATTGCCAGGTTCGATGCCGCGGGATCCGGCAGATAGCGCAGCATCACATTGCGGTCCATCAGAATGCTGCCGCGCTCGCTGGAATAGTCGTAATAGACATCGACCACGCGAAACTCGGCACGGTTCTCGCCAAGCGATAGCGTGATGGAATTGCCGGTGCGCAGATGATGCTTATTGGCAAACGGTTCGCTAACAAGAACTGCGTTGGAATCGCGCAGCTCCTTTAAGACTTCGCTGGTCCTGCGCCCGGACAGAAAGTCCGCGTTGTGATACGCGCGCAGAATGTTCAATTCGATCGATCCAAGTCCTGCGGGTATTCCTTCGTAGCTAATCTCGTATTCGCGCAGCCGGTCGATTGCGGCGACGCCCGGAAGTCGCGCGATTCTTTTCGTGAGCTCCAGCGCAATCGTGGGATGCCGATCCGCCGCGGGATTTCCCGCCGGACGCATGTACAGGTCCGCCGGGAGTTGGTCGCCCATCCACAGCAAGACCGTCTCGCGAAAGCTGCCGACCATGATGCCGACAGCGGTCATCATGGCAATCGCCGTTGCAAGCGCGCCAACCAGCACGGAAGTGCGCCGCAGCGAAGAGGAAAGGCTCCGTGACGCAAGCACGGCCTCAACCCCCAACACTGGCTTCAGCAACTGCGAGGCAAGGCCGGCAATCGCGTCGACCAACGCGGGCATCGCAAACGCCGACGCGCAGATCAATAAGAGCGATGCGCAATACCCGAATAGCGGCTTCCCGCCGATGGCAGGCGCGCGCGATGCTGCGGCAGCCGCGAATCCTACGGCAACGGCTATCCAGGCGTCGCGCGCTCTATGCACATGAGTCGCGTACTCCCGCCGTCCGTGAGCCATGGCCTCGACCGGCGGAACGAGGGAAGCTTCACGGGCTGGAGAATATGCCGAAGCCACGGCCACCCCTAGGCCCACGAGCACCGCGAGGAAAACCGAAACGGGGGTCAACTCGATTGC
>CATPAM010000426.1 GCA_955651735.1 Candidatus Acidiferrales bacterium
CAACAGGGTACTCTTTAGGAAAAGGCGAGCTTAGTTGGCCGATGCGACCACAGCGATTGAGGGAAAATGAATGTTAGGCGGAGCAAATCATGCGCCGTGGGGTTGCGGAGCTTTTTGTGTCCTGCGTTTTGAGGACATGAATCGAGATGCGCTGGGAGCTCCAGCACCAACGGCCGATCGGAAGGGGCTTGTGACAAAGGACAAGTCGGCTACGGAGCCTTCGGTCTCCAAGGCAAAAAATAGGAGGAGCGACCGTTACCCGGTAGTTGTCCCTGTGAGGGTGAAATGGTTAGAGCCTAGCGGCGCAGGCGTCATCGAGTTTGCGGAAGCCAAAGAAGTCAACATGCACGGTGGGCTGCTGGACATGAAAGGGCGCCCGGCCATCAACAGCGTTATCGAGCTGACTAACCTTAGCTCAACTAAAACAGCCTCCGCGCAAGTGATATCCCTGCGTGCCTCCAAAATGGGCGAGGTGTTGGGGATGGCCGTCGAGCTTCTTACTCCCAGCGAAACATTTTGGGGCGTGACGTTCCGACTGAAGGTGGCGATCGAAGACCTGTTGAAATTGGAGAAGGACATGAAGGACAGCAGATCGGGTGGGATGGATCCTCGGGTGCTTCGTGAGTTTCGCGACGCCGTCGACTATGTACGCAAGACCGCCTGGGCTCTTCAAGAATTGCAGGAGCGTCAGGCCCATCAGCGCGATACCGCCACGGTGCGCTCCTTGCTCACCGACGAGCGTGTCCGCCGCGCCACGCAGCTGAGCAAGGCGCTGGCCTCGGATTTGGACTCCCATGACGTGACCGACGGAACCGCGGGAGCGGCGGAACTTTTTCGAGCGATCGAAGGCCTAAATCAGCGCCTGGCAGGTTTGTTCAAGATCCAAGAATCTCGGTAGCCGCTCCCGGTCAGGAATTCCCCAGGAGACGCAAAGAGACTGCATCACAGCTTCTTGGCGCCGGCTAGTAGTCAGTCGCGAGCCAGTATAGT
Organism: Candidatus Acidiferrales bacterium; assembly: GCA_955651735.1. Classification (GTDB taxonomy): domain Bacteria; phylum Acidobacteriota; class Terriglobia; order Acidiferrales; family UBA7541; genus Acidiferrum. The sequence goes on from CATPAM010000426.1 coordinate 991, forward strand.
GTTCAAAGGATGAGCCCTATGCCGCGCCAGCTCACGTCAAACGAACACCTCGATTACGTTGCCGCGCTCCTGGACGATATATTCCGCATCCCTGGAACCAAGATTCGCTTTGGCCTCGACGCCTTGATTGGGTGGGTACCGGGCATTGGCGATGCCATGACGGGCATCGCATCGTTCTTAATTGTGTTCGCGTCCTGGCGTCGCGGTGCGAAAGCGGTCACGTTGGTTCGCATGATCGCCAACGTGCTCTTGGAGACTGCAATCGGAGCTATACCTGTAGCAGGCGACGTGTTCCACGTGGTTTGGAAGGCCAATAGACGTAACTATCGGCTGCTGATCCGAGAAAAAGAAGAGCCCGGCGCCAACACCAGGCGGGATTGGATGTTCCTGGCCGTTCTTTTGTTCGCGGTGATTGCGGCGGCGGGGATTCCGATTGCCATTTTGATTTGGCTGCTGCGGTCGAACGTCACAATCCACCTGGCCGGATAACCGGGAACTGGGCCGCCACTCTGCGCTACGGTCATTTTGTGGGTTGCCGCTTGTGTGCTAGGTTTCTTTGTTTATGGGTAAGCGGATAGGAGTGCTGCTGAGCGGGCGCGGGACGAACTTTGAGGCGCTGGCGGACAGCGTGGCGGCGGGGCGCATACCGGGGGCGGCGATTGCGGTGGTGGTCAGCAACCGCGAGGGGGCGCCGGGAATCGAGAGGGCCAAGGAGCGGAAAATTGCGGCGCAGGTGATTCCTTCGAAGGGGTTGGAGCGCGAGGCGTACGACCGGCAAGTTGTGGCGGTTTTGCACCAACATAAAGTGGATATGGTGTGCCTGGCGGGGTACATGCGGCTGCTGTCGCCGTTTTTTGTGACTTCGTTTCCGAACCGCATCCTGAATATTCATCCTTCTCTGCTGCCGTCGTTTCCGGGGCTGGAATCGCAGCGGCAAGCGCTGGAGTATGGGGTGAAATTCGCAGGGTGCACGGTGCACTTTGTGGATGAGAATCTGGATGCGGGGCCGATTGTGCTGCAAGCTACCGTGCCAGTGCGCGATGACGATACGGAAGAGACGCTGGCTTCGCGGATTTTGGCGGAGGAGCATCGGATTTATACGCAGGCGGTGCGCATCGTGCTTGAAGGGCAGTACAAAATTGTGGGGCGACGCGTGGTCAAGACCGGCTAAACGAGGTTGCTGAAACGGGACAAATGACACAGCCAAAATTCAAACCGCTCGACGAGCAGCTCGCGTACCTGAAAAAGGGCGTGGCAGAGATTATTCGCGAGAGCGAGCTAAAAGCGAAGCTTGAAGAATCGCTGAAAACGGGCAAGCCGCTGCGCGCAAAGCTCGGCGTGGATCCGACGGCTCCTGATTTGCATCTGGGCCACACGGTGGTGATTCGGAAGCTGAAGCATTTTCAGGATATGGGGCACACCGCGGTGTTCCTGATTGGGGATTTCACGGCGCTGGTCGGCGATCCCACCGGGCAATCGGAAACGCGGCCGCCGCTTTCGCGCGAGCAGGTTGACGCCAACGCGAAAACGTATCTGGAGCAGGTGTTCAAGATTTTGGATCCGAAAAAAACGGAGGTTCGCCGTAACAGCGAATGGCTGGACAAGCTCTCTAGCTACGACATTGTGCGGTTGTGCGCGAAATATCGCGTGGCGCGCATGCTGGAGCGGGAAGATTTTCGCACGCGGCTGGAAAATGAGCAGCCCATCTCGATGCACGAGCTGCTGTACCCGTTGATCGTGGCCTATGACTCCGTGGTGCTGAAGGCGGACGTAGAGCTGGGTGCGACGGAGCAAAAATTTAATTTGCTGATGGGGCGGGAAATCCAGCGCGAGTACGGGCAGGAATCGCAAGTGTGCGTGACCATGCCGATCCTGGTGGGAACCGACGGGCAGCGCAAAATGTCGAAGAGCCTGGGGAATTATGTGGGCATCACGGAGGCGCCGGGAGAAATGTTTGGCAAGCTGATGTCCATTTCGGATGAGCTGATGTGGACGTATTGGGAGCTGGTGACGGACCGCACGGAATCGTGGATTGCGGAGATACGCAAGACGGTGGAAGCGGGCACCACGCATCCGATGGATGTGAAAATGCGGCTGGCGCAGGAGATCATCAGCCAGTTTCACGGAAAGGACGCGGCTAAGCAGGCGGAGCAGAATTTCCAGCGCGTATTTCGCAATCGCGAGGCGCCGGAGGAAATACCAGAGATAAGGTTGAAGCGCGTTCCCGGCGGAGTGTTTGTCACCTTTCCACCGTCGGGAATCGTTGTGGAGCAAATGACGCTGCCGCATTCCATCGCATAGTAAAACTCGTAGAAAAACCTTTCATTAATAAAAAAAGTGCCGTCCGCATCGGAAGCGGAACGGGTGATGAAGCAGGGCGGGTTTGAGATCGATGGAATACCGGTCAGCGATCCCTCGTCCAAATTGAATCTCGAGCAGGCGAATTCTTATCGCATACGATTTGGGAAGAAGAAATTTTTGCGTATTGTTGTGGAATAGGGCCGATAGCCTCTCCTACTTCGGCGCCGTGCCAGCGGAACCCGTGATTGCGGGTGGTGTACGGATGAGCAAACGCCGACAGAAGACCAGTCCAGCCAACTCGCAAAACAATATCACAGCCAAACCCACGACTATGAACTCCTGGTAGTTGTTGTCCCGCGGCCACCCCGTGGTTGCCACGGCGGCGGCTACACAAATGAGCCACGCAATCAACGGCGTACGCGAGGAAATCTCGTGATGCAACCTTCGGAGCCAAGTAAACACAACGATGAAAGTGAACGCGCCAACGGCAAATAGCCCACTCATGGCGATCACGAAATCGTCGCCCTTGCTCATTCCGCGGTCATAGCGATACATCCCAGCGAAGGCGCCAAGGATCCCGGTGATGATTGCAAGTCCCAACGAAACAATGACCGCAGCGGCAAGCGCCAACCCGTCGGGAACTTTGCGGTATCTTTCGATGATCTGGTTCATCGTGTCCGCTGACCG
>CATPAM010000427.1 GCA_955651735.1 Candidatus Acidiferrales bacterium
CGTGCGCACTCCTTCCGGGTCTATCACCGGCAACATGCGTATCCCCGCCCGCGCGTAGTCCTCGCGATACATCCACGCGATGGAATAAAAGTGCGGAAACTGCCAGAAGAAAAGAATGGAAAACAGCAGCCAAGCGCCTGGGTCGAGCCTGCCGCTGGCCGCCACCCAACCAATCATGGGCGGAATCGCTCCTGGAAACGCGCCGATAAACGTGGCCCACACGGTGCGCTTCTTCAGCGGTGTGTACGCCAGCAAATACGCCAGGCAGGTCGCGCTCCCCAGTACCGCAGGCAGCATGCCGATCGCAAAGTACAAATAAAGAGCACCGGCCACCGACAACGCCACGCCAAAAATAAGCGCTTCGCATGGCCGCAACGTGCCGCTCGGCAGCGGGCGCGACGCCGTCCGCCGCATGTAGCCGTCCGACTCGCGCTCGATGTAATGATTCAGCGCCGCTGTGCCCGCGGCAATGAGCATGGTGCCAAAAATCGTCTGAATCATGTGCAGCCAGTTCACCGGTCCCCGCACGCCCATGTAGTAACCCGCGGCCGTAGTGATCAGCACCAGGAACGATACATCTGGCTTCGTAAGCGCAACGTACGCGTTCGCGCGCGACGCCAGCGTCAGCTCCGCCGTGCGCAGCGTGCTCATTGCGCCGCCACCTGACTCGTCGCCGCCGCCGCCACTTCCCTTCTCCGCGGCACCAATCGATAACAAATCAGCACGACCACAACGGAAAGCGCGAACAGCAGTGCCCCAACCACGGTGTGAATCACCGTGAATGTCACCATGACGGGCATCGGTTGCGGCGCGTTCGCCGTCGACAGCCGCGACCACCACGCCAGAAACCCGAGCAGGAACTGCAAGCCAAAAATCGCGTGCAGCAACGTGCGTGCCTTCGAGATTTCCTTTGATTGCCCGAAGCGTTTGCGCAGCGTGGCCGCCGTCCAAGTCACCGTGCCCAAAACAACCATCGCTCCGGCCACGTGCGGCCAAACGGGAATATCCTGGTGCCGGAATCCCGCGCCCAGCACCACTTGTAGAAAAATCACCGCTGCATTGAGCGTCGCAATTGTATGAATCGAAGGCGAACCGCGATCCTCGATTTGCGGAAGCTCTGAAATCCACCAGCGGCTGGTGAATACCGCGATGCTCACCACCGTGCCAAAGAAAATTTGCGCCAAGCATGCGTGCGCCACCGGCATCCCGTAATGCAGATACAGCAGCACGGTAAGCCCGCCAAGCACGCCCTGCGCAATCACCGCGCCGATCGCCGCGAAACCCAGGTTCCGAACCCAGCGGCGCTGGTCTTTGCGCCAGAGCAGGACCGCGAGCACAATGGTCAACAGGCCTACCACAGCGGCAATAACGCGATGCGTGTGCTCGTAAACGATCCCGCCCACCATCGGCGGCGTCAGCGTTCCGTACGACAGCGGCCAATCCGGCACGGAAAGCGCCGCTTCCTTCGAGGTGACCAACGCTCCCGCAATCAGCAGAATGAACGTGCAGATGGCAAGGAATACCGCGAACCGGTGCGTCCCGGAACTATACGTGGAGGTCATCCGAGAAATCTCGTCGTGGATTATAGCGCAGCTTCAACTCTTTTGCCGTCAAGGAGCAATCGCGACGCGGATCGCCTTTTCCGCTTGCCTCCCTGTGCTCTCTGCCCCCTCTGTGGTGAAAGTTTTTCATCCAATACTTGCGCCGGAAGAGCTCGCCAATTGTCCGGCGGGCACAGCCGCAGGCGCCTCTTCCATTGCTACCGCGCGCAGCACCAAATCTTTCAGCGCCGCGATGAAAAGTGGCGAATCCCCCACCGCCGGCATCATCCGGAAGGTTTCGATCCCAACATTCTTGGCCTCGGCGCGCGCCTCGATATTAATTTCATGCAACGTTTCGATATGCTCGGTGACAAACGAGATCGGCACGACCAGCATTTCCTTGACGCCTTCGTGCCCCAGCCGCTCGATGGTTCCCGTCAGCGGTGGCTGCAGCCATTTCGCAGGTCCGACGCGGCTCTGGTAGCACAGCAAATGCGTCCGCGGCCACTCCGCAAATTGCCGCACGCCCAACTCGCACACCAGCCGCACCGTCGTTTCGATTTGCTGTGGGTACGGATCGCCTTTCTCCACCAGGCTCATCGGCAAACCGTGCGCGCTGAACACCAGGTGGATGCGCGAGCTATTCGGAAATTGCCGCAGCACCGAGCCAATCCGTTGCGCCACCGCCTGAATGTACAGCGGATGATCGTAAAATTGTCCGACGGTGTGTTCTTTCCCGCCGCCATCCGGTGGACCATACACGCGCCGCCATTCCTTCAAGCTGCTCAGCGTGGTGGCAAACGAAAAATGCGGATACAGTGGGAGCAGCACGATGTCATCCAGCGGCCCCGCCTTGCGCAGCGTGTCAGCGGCTTCCGCGCTCTTCGGATGCCAGTAGCGCATCGCGGTGACGGCTACCGCATCGAAATACGGCGACAGCGCCGCAACCAGCCGCACCCGTTGCCGCTCCGTCAGTAAACGAATCGGCGAGCGCCGACCAATCTCCGCGTACTTGCCCGCAACTGGAATCGAACGCCGCGAGGATATCAGCTTCGCAATCGGCCGCCGCAGAATTCCCAGCGGCCCCAACGGAATAATGTCCGGATCCAGAAACAGATTCAGCAGGAAGGGCTCGACAGCCTCCAGCGAATCCGGTCCGCCAAGTTGGAACAGCACAATTCCGACGCGCTTCTTCGCTGCCAAGCTATTTCCCTCGCGTCAAAGTTTCCTTCAGCCGCTCAACATCCTTGCGCAGGTCGGCAGTGCGGCGGGCCACGCTTACGAAATAGACAAAGAACACGCCCCAGCCAATCATGTATGCCACCATCACGCTGCCAAGGTTCTTCACGCCGCCTCCGCTTCGCGCGTCAGAATTTGCGCCTCTGCTCGCACCGCTTCCAGTTCGTAGCGCTGCCGGATCAGCAAAACCATCAAGGCCGTCAAGCTCAGCCACGACAAATAAAAAATCTTGCGCATCTCCGGGTTCAACCCGCCGCTGGTGAACACCACCGGCTGCGGATGCTGCGTGCGCCACCACCAAATCGATCCATAAACCAGCGGAACATCCAGGAAAATGAATACGCCGTAAAACGAACTGATCAGCGCCCGCCGGTCGGGGTCATCGACCATCGTTCGCAAAATCAGATACGAAAGATAGAGCAGCCACAGGACCAGCGTGGAGGTCAGGCGCGCGTCCCACGCCCAATACACGCCCCATGCCGGCTTCGCCCAGATCGGCCCTCTAAGGAGGACCACGGTGCAAAACGCCAAGCCAACCTCAGCGCACGACACTCCCAGCCAATCCCACTTCGCTTCGCGCTTGAACAGGTAACCCAAATTGCCCACAAAGCACAGCATAAACGCGGCAAGCGCGGTCATCCCGCACGGCGCATGCAGATAAAAAATTCGCTGCACGATCCCCATGGTCAATTCATTTGGCGCCACAAAGAAAGCGCCATATGCCGATGCACCCAATAGGAACACCACCGCCGCTGCACTGAGAACCTTGGCTGTCATCGTTGTATCCGCTGCCCCTGTCTTATTTCTCGAATGTGGTCCTTTTCCATGTCCTTTGTTTTGATACTCTTACAAATCCCTTTTCCCGCAAGTCCTCTAGTTTGATATTGATCTGAATTGCTCGGGGGCGGGGGTGCACCCTTCCTTTTGACCCTCGTCCAGCCACAACCCACAAGGAAACTCATTCCTCCAAGAGATACTCCCCGAAAAGCCATACCGCCGTCAAAAAAATCACGTCAAAGGCGATTAGAAAGGCCAGCCAATCCCAGCGCAGCACTGGATTCTCGGCGAGCAGCGCGGCGGTCGCCTCCGTGCTGGCGATGAGCAGAGGCGTCAGCAGCGGCAGCAGCAACAA
>CATPAM010000428.1 GCA_955651735.1 Candidatus Acidiferrales bacterium
CCACGATACTGCGGGGGAAAACGCCGCCCCGGCGGCAAAGGAGGGGAGCGTCGCTCCAGTGGCGCGGAACGTGTTCGCCCTGCCAGCGTCGCCCCGGCCTAAGCCCTTCCCCGCGGCTGCCAACAGCAGCAAGGCTGAGGAACCCCCCGGACGGCTGCTGGCGCGGTATGAAATCGCCGGAGGCTACAGCTATGTGAATTTTGGCCCTGGTGACCCCTTCGATCGATTCAATAGCCATGGCGGAACCGGATCGTTCACCTACAACGCCTCGAAGTGGTTTGGCCTGACGGGCGAGTTGGGCTCCTACAATTTCGGCGGCCGGGACCTCAGCGGGGCCGGCGGCATTTTCACGACCTATCTGTTCGGGCCGCGATTCAATCTTCGCAAGTTTGATTACTTTGTGCCATTTGGAGAAGCACTGATCGGCGGATCGAGCGCGGGAGTGCCCCTGGTCGGAAACCAGAGGCAAAAATCCTTCGCCGCGGCGGTGGGCGGCGGCGTGGACATGGTGATCACCAAGAATTTCGCCTGGAGATTGGCGCAGATCGATTATCTAGTGACGAATTTCACGGGCACAGCCCTTGGTGGAAATGCGCGCCAGGACAGCCTGCGGCTGGGGATGGGACTGGTTTACCGGTGGGGCTTGCCGAAGGCGCCGCCGCCTCCACCTCCCGTGAATCATCCGCCGGTTGCGGCGTGCTCGGCGAATCCCACTTCGGTCTTCGAAAGATCGGGCGACAGCGTGGCGTTGCACGTGACCGCCAGCGACCCGGACAACGATCCATTGACCTACAGCTACGCGGCGACGAGCGGAAAGGTCGAAGGGACTGGCCCGGACGTGCGCTGGAATTCCGCGGGAGTGGCCGCGGGAAGCTACACCGTGACCGCGAAGGTGGACGACGGCAAGGGGGGCACGGTTTCGTGCGCGACGAACATCAAGGTGGAAGAAAAACCCAATCACCCGCCGGTGATTTCCTGCGCGGCGAATCCCGGCTCAATCGTGCAGGGTCAGCAGGCGGCGATTGTATCCACTGCCAGCGACCCTGACAATGATCCGCTGACGTACAGCTACAGCGCTACGGGCGGACAGATTGCCGGCAGCGACGCGCAAGTGCAGTTCGATTCGAAGGGCGCGCAGCCCGGAACGTACACGGTGAAATGCATGGTGAGCGACGGCCGCGGCGGCAATGCCGACGCGTCGACGACGGTGGAGGTGACGGAGCCGCCGCAGGTCAAACAGCTGGAAGTAAAGCTGGCCTTGCACAGCGTGTACTTCCCGACGAATTTGCCCACGGCGGCGAAACCCGACGGCGGGCTGCTGGCGAGCCAGCAAACCACGCTAACGACGCTGGCGAGCGACTTCAAACAATATCTGACCTACAAGCCGGGGACGAAGTTAATCCTGGAAGGCCACGCCGATGTGCGTGGCAGCAAGGAATATAACAAAGCCCTTTCGGAGCGGCGCGTGGCCCGGACCAAGAGTTTCCTGGTCGAACAGGGCGTCCCTGGCGAAAGCATTGATACACGCGCCTTCGGCATGGAACAGAACATGACCTCGGAGCAGGTGAAGAAACTGATCGAAGAGGATACCCAGTTGACTCCAGCGGAACGCCAGAAACTCATCAAGAATCTGCTGACCGTTCGCCTGGCCAATAACCGTCGCGTAGATGTGACCTTGAGCACGACCGGGGAGCAGTCCGTTCGCCGCTTCCCGTTCAACGCGAAAGACGCCCTCAGCCTGATGAGCCGCGGTGCCGGAGCATCGAAGACGGGAGCGAAGTCGGCGGCGAAGGCCGGAGCAAAGCCGGCACCCAAGAATACGCCATAGTCGCCGGGTAGTCGGCCAGGCGGCTAAGGGCAAATAGTACGAGACACTCCGCGAATGGATCGAAAAGCTTGAGCTGTCGGAGCGTATTAGTGGGCGCTGGCTTTCCTCTAAATGACCGCGGACTAAGGCGCGCCGCTTTTCTGATATACGCTTTTCTGATAATTGGGATAGGGTGGATGTTGAGGCGGCGGCGGAGGCGGATTTTTCTTTAGCAGCTCCATCACCACTTCGACAGCCTTTTCCAACTGCGGATCGTGGCCCGTACGCACCGCCTTTGGATCATATTCCACTTCGATATCCGGTGGGACGCCGTGGTTCTCCACGTCCCAAGTGCCGTTGGTGTTGTAGAAGGCCAAGTTTGGTGTGCCCGTGAAGCCGCCATCCAGCAAGTCAGCCGGATTTGTGTAGTGGCCAACCAAGCCGCCCCACGTGCGCTTGCCAATCAGCGGACCGATTCCTGTCTTGCGGAACATCCAGGGCAAGGCATCGCCCCCGGAGCCGGCCATTTCGTTGGTGATCATCACCTTGGGGCCAAAGATGGCCTCGATCGGAGTGGTGATGTCTTTGCCTTCGCGCATCGTCCAGTAGCTCAGGAGCGGGCGTCGCAGGTAATCTATGATGTAATCGGCGATGTCACCGCCACCGTTGTAGCGCTCGTCGATAATGGCAGCTTCTTTGCCGACCTGGGCAAAGTAGTAGCGGTTGAAATTCGTATAGCCGCCCGCGTAGGTATCAGGCAAGTACACGTAGGCTACCCGGCCGCCGGTCAATTCGTCCACCTTGCGGCGGTTGTCTTCGATCCAGGCGTAGTTTCGCAGCGGGGTTTCATCATCAACGGGGACGACGGTGACATCGCGCGACCCGCCGGCATCAGGCTTGGGACCGACTTTCAGCACCACCTGTTTCCCCGCGGTCTCTTCAAAGAAACTGTAAACGTCCCTGGGTGCGCGCACGTCACGGCCATTTACGGCAAGGAGATACTCCCCGACTTTCACATTGACTCCTGGTTGGGTGAGGGGAGCGCGGAGCTTAGGATTCCAGTTCTCGCCGTTGTAGATACGCGCGAAGCGGTAGCGGCCATTCTCGACGGAATAGTCAGCGCCGAGCAGCCCGGTCTTGACGCGCTTCGGCTCTGGTACGTCACCGCCGCTGACAAACATGTGACCGATGGTGATCTCGCCCAGCATCTCAATGAAGAGGTAATTGAGGTCATCGCGGCTGGCGATGTTTTCGAGGTAGGGCTCGTACTTCTTCTTTGCGGCCTCCAGGTTGAGCCCGTGGAGGCCTGGATCGTAGAGAAAATCGCGCTCGTCGCGCCACACCTGGTCGTACATATGCTTCCATTCGGCGCGGGGATCGACGTAGACCTCCATGGAGTCGAGCTTCAGCGGGCCGCCCTGGCCAGGTTTCGGAGGTCCTTCGGCGGGTTTCTCCGCTGGGCCGATGAACCACTGGTTCTGCTTAGCGTACAGCATCTTCTCGCCGTTGAACGAGAGGTCAAAGCCGCTCACGCCGTCGAGAATCTCTTCTGTCTTGCGGGTCTTGAAGTCAAATTTGTGCACCTTCGTCGTCGGCCCGCCATCGTCGGAGTCGATTGGATCGACTTGCGGGCCCTCGCCAAGGTAGAGGACTCCCGCCTTGCCGGCAAAGAGGCCGTAATAGTTCCGCGCGGGAGTGGGCAGGGCGAGAATGCGCTGGCTGATGTTTTCAAGATCAATCTCGACACTCACGGGTTTCTCTTCCTTTGCTTTCTCCTTATCTTTCTCCTTAGCTTTGTCAGGGTCGGACTTCTTGTCTTTGTCGATCTTTTCAGCTTCTTTGCCTTTTTCTTCGTCGCTCTCCGGAGCCAGGGGTGATGGCTGGTCTTTCTTGAGCACCATGGCATA
>CATPAM010000429.1 GCA_955651735.1 Candidatus Acidiferrales bacterium
GTCTATGATTCCGTTTTTTTGCATGAGCAACGCTGCCAGGCTCACCGTGGATCGGTCGGTGCCCATCATTGTCGCAATGAAGTCGTGGGTAATTGGAAGCATCGGGGCACCCACGCGGTCCTGAGTCATCAGCAGCCATCTCGAGAGACGCTGCTGTATATCGTGCAGCCGGTTGCACGCCGCCGTCTGTGCCACCTGCATCCCTTGCAGCCCGCTATGCCTGCTCAAGATCATCTGCAGTTGCGGAGCCAATCGCAGAATGCGTTCCAGCGCATTTCCCATCATTCGGAAGCCATCGCCGGCGATCTGGATTATTTCCCGCACCGAACTCCTGCTTAGCCCGACTGCCAATCCCGCTCCAACGTAGCCCTCGTTGCCCACTACACCCACTTCCACCGTTCGACCGTCTTTGGTCACCACCACCTGCGAAACCATCCCTCGATTCGGGAAATAGACGAACTCGATATTCTGTGTCGGCTCGTGAAGGCTGAGATGATGCGGCAGATCGACATACGTCAAATCTGCACGCATCAACTGGTATTCACTCTCCGGCGTCGCCAACAATACTTTGTTGCTTACTTGTTTTCCCTCGGCGTTGGTCCGTTGCCCTGTCGGTGCGACTCGAAAGTTTTTCCCACTCATGGCAATCCTGAATGGCACCGAAGTGCCCTGCATTCATCGCGTGAAACTTCATGGCCTCTGAGATTCCGTGTCAATTCAACCAAACGAGGTGTTCCTCAATCTGTGCAAAATGCGACACCTCTCGGGGTAAATTGCAGCGAATCTCTCTCTCTTTGCCGTAAAGCCAGTCCCGTCTATCTCCGCTCCGAGCGATAACGAAGCCTCGTATTCGTTTTCCCGGCGCACAAACAAGTGATACCATGCAACGTTTTGCCGACGCCCTGGAGGTAAGTGTGAAAAGGTTTCGTCAACTGTTTGCTTTACTGTTCACCCTTTCTCTTATCTTCGCCGCGGTGGCGGTCAACGCCCAGCAGATCGATCCAAAAACGTACGGCGGGATGAAGTGGCGGCTCATCGGGCCGTTTCGAGGTGGCCGGGCTATTACCGTTGCAGGCGTCCCTTCTCAGCCCAACACGTATTATTTCGGCGCAGTGGCTGGCGGCGTTTGGAAAACGTCAGACGGCGGCAACACTTGGGATCCACTGTTCGACAAGCAGCCGGTCTCTTCGATCGGCGCGCTGGCCGTTTCCGATTCCGATCCCAACGTGATCTACGCAGGCAGCGGCGAAGCCTGCATCCGCGGCAACATCTCGTACGGTGATGGGGTGTACAAATCCACGGACGCAGGCAAAACGTGGGCCAATGTCGGCTTGCGCGACACGCGCCATATCGGCGCGGTCATCGTTCATCCCACCAACCCGGACATCGTTTACGTTGCCGCTCTCGGCCACGCCTACGGACCGAACCCCGAGCGAGGCGTCTTCCGCACCCGCGATGGCGGCAAGACCTGGGAGAAGGTTTTGTTCGCGGACGACCGCACCGGCGCCATCGAGATCGTCTTCGACCCGAAAAATCCGCACGTGCTCTTTGCCGCCATGTGGGAAGGCTGGCGTACACCTTGGACGCTCAACAGCGGTGGCGCGAAGGATGGGCTTTATCGCTCCGGCGACGACGGCACCACTTGGAAACGCGTTGAGGGCAACGGCATGCCCGAGGGCCCGCTCGGCCGCATCGGCGTGGCTATTTCCGGCGCGTAGTCTACGCGCTCATCGAAGCCAAGGAGGGCGGATTGTATCGCTCCGAGGACGGCGGCGAGCACTGGTCGCTCGTCAATCCCGACCATCGTTTCCGCCAGCGCGCTTGGTATTTCACCCACGTCTGGGCGGATCCCAAGAACGCCAATACCGTGTACATTGCCAACACCGGGCTCTTCCGCTCCACCGACGGCGGCAAAACCTTCGAGCGCCTCCCGGCTCCTCACGGCGACCACCACGCTCTGTGGATCGATCCCAACGATCCTTCCCGCATGATCAACGGTAACGACGGCGGCGCCACCATCAGCGTCGACGCCGGCAAGAATTGGACTACGCAAAACAATCAGCCCACCGCGCAGTTCTATCACGTCGCCGCCGACAACGATTTCCTCTATCGCGTCTACGGCTCGCAGCAGGACAATTCCTCCGTTGGCATCCCCACCCGCACCGATCACGGCTACATCGATCGCGGCGACTGGACCGCCGTCGGCGGCGGCGAAAGCGGTTACATCGTTCCCAACCCGCGCGATTCGAACATTGTCTACGCAGACGACGAAGGGCCTTTTTTCACGCGCTTCGATCGCCGCACCGGCCAGGTGCAGAGCATCCAACAATGGCCCGAAGACATCAGCGGCCACGCTGCCGTCACGCAGAAATACCGCTATACCTGGACCATGCCGATCGTCGTCTCCTCGCACAATCCCGACGTCATCTACCACACCTCGCAGTTCGTCTTCCGCTCCACCGACGCGGGGCATAGCTGGCATGAAATCAGCCCCGATCTCACACGCAACGACAAATCCAAGCAGGGAGATTCCGGCGGGCCCATCACGAAAGATCAGTACAGCGTCGAATACTACGACGTCGTCTTCGCCCTCGCCGAATCGCCGAAACAGGAAGGCGTCCTGTGGGCTGGCACCGATGACGGGCTGATTCAACTCACCCGCGATGGCGGCAAGAACTGGTCCAACGTCACGCCCAAAGAAATTCCCGAATGGTCCGCGATCAGTCTTATCGAAGCGTCGACGTTCGACACCGCCACTGCCTACGTCGCCGTCGATGCGCACAAGCTCGACAATTTTCGTCCTTACATCTTCAAAACCTCGGACTTCGGCAAATCGTGGACCAAGATCATCGCTGGCCTGCCCGACAATTCCTACGTGCATGCCGTGCGCGAAGATCCCGCGAAAAAAGGCCTGCTCTATGCCGGCACCGAAACGGGCGTCTGGGTTTCCTTCGACGACGGCGCGCATTGGCAGCCGCTTCAGCTCAATCTGCCCGTCACTCCGATACACGACCTCATCGTTCACAACGATGATCTCGTCGCGGCCACGCATGGACGCTCATTCTGGGTTCTCGACAGCATCGCGCCACTTCGCCAGCTCACCGCCGCCGTTGGCAGCGAGCCCGCGCATCTGTTCGCACCCGGCACGGCCTGGCGGTCGCGCCTGGGTCACATGCTACCGCGCCGCTATCCCATCGGCGAAAATCCGCTGGAGGGCGCCTACATCTATTACTGGCTGAAAGAAGTCCCCAAGGAGCCCGCCAAACTCGAGTTCCTGGACGCGCAAGGCAAGGTCATTCGCAAATTCACTAGCGAAGTTAAGAAGAAAGCGGAAGACAAGGATGAGTTCGACCGTGATCCGGAAATCGAGCGCATTCCCGCGGAGGCTGGTCTCAACCGTTTCGTCTGGGACCTCCGCTACGAACCGCCTGCGAAGATTCCTGCCGCCATTTATGATAACGGCCAGCCCGCAGGGCCGTTGGCTCTTCCTGGCGTCCTGCAAATCCGTCTCACCTCCGCCGGCAAATCCTATACGGCTCCCCTCGAAATCAAGATGGACCCGCGCGTCAAGACCTCAGCCGATGAATTGCGCGCGCAATTCGATCTGCTGCTGAAGCTTCGCGATCGCGAGGAGGAAATGAACCGAGCCATCCTCGGCATTCGCGATCTGCGCAATCAGTTGCAATCCCTCGAGAAGCGCCTGGGCGCCCGAGACGAAACCAAAACGGTTACAGCCAGCGGTGCGGAGCTCCGCAAGAAAATCGCCGCTATCGAAGAGGAGCTGATTCAGGTGCACGCCACCGCCCAGGAAGACGAGGCCAACTACCCGACAAAGCTCAACAGCAAGCTGGGTTACCTCACCGGCGTTGTGGATAGTGCCGATGCCGCTCCAACGGAAGCCGAGCTTGCCGTCTTCGCCGCACTGGACAAGCAGGTAGAAGCGCAGCTGGCAACATGGCGCGAGGTTGTGTCGAAAGACCTGCCGGCGCTAAACGACTCCATGCGCAAAGCTAACATTCCGTCCGTCGCGCCCGCCGAAACCAAAGCCGACTAATTAGTCCGTGCCTCCTTTCGTGGCGCAGCCAAACTCCACCCCATAGCGTGCGAATTTTGGCGCGCGTGAGGGTACACCCCTGTGGCGACGGGAAGTATGCGCAACTGGTTGAGGGCGGAGGGATAGAGGCGCTGCGTGGAGCCTGCAGCGAAGGAAACTGGCCGGAAGGGTAAAAA
>CATPAM010000430.1 GCA_955651735.1 Candidatus Acidiferrales bacterium
GCCTGGAAGATACCAACGAAGTCGCGGCGCTGGAACGGCAACAGCTTGTCCAGAGCCTTCACTCGCGCTTCCCGGTCGTTCGCCAGAATCATTTCCTGGATGCCCAGTTGCCGCTCGTGGCTCTTCTCCGGCTGCTCGAAGTCGGTGAAGAACATGTGCTCGGTGCGGCAAAGGCCGATGCCTTCCGCGCCGAACTCGCGCGCTTTGCGAGCGTCCTGCGGCGTGTCCGCATTGGTGCGCACGCCGAGACGCCGCACTTCATCGACCCACTTCATCAGCGTGTCGTAGGCCTTCGGGAACTGCGGCGTCACCAGTGGCATCTCGCCGGAATACACCACGCCTTCGCTACCGTCGAGTGTGAGCCAATCCCCTTCCTTCACCACCTTGCCGTTAGCGTTCATTGCGCTGGTCTTGTAATCGATATTCAGTGACTCCGCACCGACTACGCAGCACTTGCCCCATCCGCGCGCCACCACCGCGGCGTGACTTGTCTTGCCGCCCGTCGCGGTGAGAATGCCCTGCGCGACCGCCATGCCCCCCACGTCTTCGGGGCTCGTTTCGCGGCGTACTAGAATGACTTTCTCGCCTTTGGCGGCCCAATCCTCCGCCTTGTGCGCGGAGAAAACCACCTTGCCGACCGCAGAACCAGGCACCGCATTGATGCCCTTCGCCAAAATCCTTGATTCCAGCGAACGCTTGTCCACCTTCGCGTCGATGATGGGATAGAACAAGCGCTCGATATCCTCCGGCTTAATGCGCTCGATGGCTTCTTCCTTGGTGATGAGTTTTTCGTTCGCCATGTCCACCGCGATCCGAAATGCCGCGGCCGGCGTGCGCTTGCCGGTGCGCGTCTGCAGCATATAGAGCGTACCGTCTTCGACGGTGAACTCCATGTCCTGCATATCGCGATAATGCTTCTCAAGTTTTACTCGAACTTTTTCGAGCTGCGCGTACACCTTGGGCATGGCCTTTTTCATTTCGCTCAGGTGCATCGGTGTACGGATGCCGGCGACAACGTCTTCACCTTGTGCGTTCACAAGATAGTCGCCGTAGAAAATCTTCTCGCCGGAGCTAGGGTCGCGCGTGAAGCACACGCCCGTGCCGGAAGTGTCGCCGGTGTTGCCGAAAACCATCTGCACCACGTTGACCGCCGTGCCGAGCAATCCGGTGATTTTCTCCACGCGGCGATAGGTCACCGCCTTCTCCGCCATCCACGAACCGAACACGGCGCCGATTGCACCCCACAATTGCTCGACGGGATCCTCGGGAAAATCCTTGCCGGTCTTTTCACGGAAGTTTGCTTTGTATTCCTTCACCAATTCCCTCCAGCCACTGGCCGGCACGTCGGTGTCTTGCTTGACGCCGAGCCTCTCCTTCATGGCGCGCAGGCGGTGCTCGAGGTCTTCCTTGGGCAACTCCATCACCACGGTCGAATACATCTGCACAAAGCGGCGGTAGGCGTCGTAAGCGAAGCGCTCGTTCTTGGTGGAGTGTGCCAGCCCTTGCACGGAGCGCTCATTGAGGCCGAGGTTTAAGATTGTCTCCATCATCCCCGGCATGGAGCGCGCCGAGCCGGAACGTACACTGACCAGCAGCGGACTCTTGGGGTCGCCGAGCTTCTTGCGCGTGACCTTCTCCAGGTGCGCCACGTGCTCCGCCACTTGCTTTTTCAGCTCGGACGGATACTTCTTGCCGTTCTTGTAGAAGTAGTCGCAGGCCTCGGTCGAGATGGTGAACCCCGCGGGCACCGGCAAGCCGATCCTGGTCATCTCCGCCAGCCCAGCGCCTTTTCCGCCGAGCAAGTCGCGCCACGTGCCGTCGCCCTCTGCTTTACCGGCGCCAAAAAAATAGACCCATTTCGTCACTGTATCCTCGCTTTGAAATTTATTCTGATTCGCTTGCGATCCCACAAACTATGTCGGCGTGCCGACTCGTTTTCGCCGGCCACTGCACACTTAAAGTAAAACTTGATATCACTCGCTGGCGCCAAGCTCTGAAAAATCCGCCACGGTCGTAAACTCGCGAAGCAATTCCGCGAGCAGCGCCAGGCGATTCTTGCGCACCGCTTCGTTCTCCGCCATCACCATCACTTCATCGAAGAAACGGTCAATCGCTTTGCGCAGGCCGGCGATGCGCTCCAGCGCCTGCTCATAGTGCCCGGCGCGCTTTTCGGTTTGCACTTTGGCGGCCGCGGCGCGACCTGCGGTAAACAGGTCCCTTTCCGCCGGGCTCTCGAAAAGTTCCGGCTGTGGTGAGAGGCCGTCGCTCTTCACATTGGACTTTTCCAATATCTTGCGAATGCGTTTGAAGGAGACCGCCAGCGGCTCGAAATTCTTCGACTTGCGAATCGAGCGCAGCGCGGCCAAACGTTTTTCCGCGTCGAGCAAATCGTCGGCCCCGGCGCGGAAGACGGCGTTGACTTCGTCGTAGCCGTAGCCGGCACGTTCGCGGAACACGTAACGCGCGCGGTCGAGGATGAAGTCCAGGATCTGCGCTTCCTGCTTCGGGGTCACGCCCTTCTTTGGAGGGCTGGTTAGCAGCACCTTCACTGCGGCGCCCACTGCCGACGACAGAGGCACCGGCAGCTTCTTATCGAGAATAATCTTCACGATGCCGAGGGCGGCGCGCCGCAGCGCGTAGGGATCGCTGGAGCCGGTGGGCACGAGACCCACGGCAAAGCAGCCGACGATGGAGTCGAGCTTATCGGCGAGAGCCACCGCGCACCCAATCAGGTTGCGCGGGATGGGATCGTCGAGTCCCACGGGACGGTAGTGATCGTAGATGGCGTCGGCGACGTCGTCTGCCTCGCCCTGCGCGCGCGCGTAGAGTCCGCCGACGATGCCTTGCAGCTCGGTGAACTCGCGGACCATCTCGGTGGCCAGGTCGCACTTGGCCAGCTCCGCAGCGCGGTCGGCGTCGGCCACGTGGGCTTGTATCATGCCCAGGTTAAACCACTGCTCGGTGAGCCAGCGGGCGATCGCGCGGATGCGTTCGACCTTGTCGCGGTAGCTGCCGAGGCGGGATTCGTAGGTGATCTTTTCGAGCTTGGGGAGATAGTCGGCGAGCCGACATTTCTGGTCGGCGGCCCAGAAGAACTGCGCATCGGCGAAGCGCGCCCGCAGCA
>CATPAM010000431.1 GCA_955651735.1 Candidatus Acidiferrales bacterium
AAGGAATTCTTTTCACTGAGTTCTCCGTGCGGGTTATCACCGTTCAGATAATCAGTCAGGAGTGATCCCCGATGCCTTGATGACGCTGGACCAGCGGGCGTCCTCGGCACGGATGAAATCCCCGAATTGCTCCGGCGTGCCCTGACGCATAGCTCGGCTCTTCCGGAGTTGCGGGCCGCGGGCGAGGGAAGTTTTGATGCAGCGGAGGACAATGAACAGTTGGAGTTCCTGGGCGATGCCGTCCTGGATTTGTTGGCCAGCGAGTATCTGCTGGAGAAATTTCCACAATGGAGCGAAGGGCAGCTTTCCAAGAGCCGCGCGCGCCTAGTCAATTCACAAGCTCTGGACCTGGCAGCGCGCCGGCTACATCTGGGCGAACATCTGCGCCTCGGCCGCGGTGAGGAAAAAACCGGAGGGCGAGAGAAACCCGCGCTGCTGGCGGACGCGTTCGAAGCGGTAGTCGCCGCGATTTATCTTGATGCCGGCCTGGCGGCGGCCCGGGAGATGCTGAAGGCAACGCTTTTCGAATTCGCGTTGGAAGAGCGTGGCAGCACCTTATTCGAGACCGACCGCAAGTCGGCGTTGCAGGAATTCCTGCAGGGTCGCGGGAAACCACCCGCGGAGTATAGGCTGGCCGCCGAGAGCGGCCCTGATCACCAGAAGACATTTGAGGTGGAAGTGTGGGTCAATGGGTCTTGCATGGCTTCGGGACAAGGCGGCACAAAGAAGGAAGCTGAGCAGCGAGCCGCCGGCATTGCGTTGGAGCGGTTAGAACAAACCGCGATGAGAAGCTGACAGAAATGGCCGAAGAAACCACAACTCGGGAAGGCGCACCTCTCGAAGGAGCCAAGAAGCCAGAACGCCGCGGCGACGATGCGACACTTTCGGAATACATGGAGTCGTTGCTAGTGACGGTGATTCTGGCGCTTTTCGGGACGACGTTTATCGTGCAGGCGTTCAAGATCCCTTCGGCATCCATGGAAGGAACGCTGCTGATTGGCGACCACTTGCTGGTGAATAAGTTTATCTTTGGGGGGCGGGGCGCCTGGTATGAAAAGGTGTTGCCGTACCGGCCGCTCGAGCGTGGCGACATCATCGTCTTCAAATACCCTTACCTGGATCATCAGCACTTTGTGAAGCGCGTGATTGGATTGCCGGGTGATCGGCTGAAAGTTGAAGATCAGCGCGTGTATGTGAATGGCAAGGTGTTGAATGAGCCGTATGTGGTGCACGATCCCAGCGCCGGGTACGATCCGCTGAACTATGCTTTTCCGCCGATGGGCAACCAGTTGTACGCCAGCCCGGTTGTGATGGAATGGGCGCACGAGATCAAGAAATACGTGCGCGGAGAAGAGATTGTTGTGCCGCCCGGAAAATATTTCGCGATGGGGGACAATCGCGATCACAGCCTGGACAGCCGCTACTGGGGATTTGTGGACCGCGATGCCATCATGGGCCGGCCTTTTTTAATCTACTGGTCGGTCGAGGCCAGCAGCGCGGATTACGGACAGAGCAGCTTTCCGCAGCGGCTGAAGAGCGTGGTTGATACGCTGTTGCACTTGCCGCAGCGCACGCGGTGGAGCCGAATGTTGCGCACGGTGCATTGAGCCGGCCCAAGGCCTGCATAGCTTCCCATTTTCTGAGCAGTCTGCGAAACTCTCGAACATCATGCAGCTTGTACGCAAATGGTGGAAACTCGCGGTGTCGATCGCGGCGCTGTTGATCGCAGCGCAAATCGGGGCCTCCTTTCTGGCGCGCGCGCGAGGCGTTCACAAATACCTGGTCGCGCACCTGGAGCGCGCCTTCGGGAGGAGCGTCGAGGTTCGCCACTTTAATATTTTGCTGCTGCCCAGTCTCGTACTGGACGCTGAACAGGTAAGCATCGGAGAGGATCCGGCGTTCGGAAACGAGTATTTTCTGCGTGCTGAGCATCTGACCGCCGGATTGAGATGGAGCGGGTTGCTGCGAGGCCACTTTGAGTTTGGTACGTTGTCGCTGAGCCGGCCGAGCCTGATCCTGGTGCGCAACGACGAAGGAGAGTGGAATCTGGAGCGCTGGCTGCCGCCGGCCAAGTCGACCCTAGGTGCTGGCTCGAGGTTCTACGGCCCGCGCCCGCAAGAAACACCTTCGAACCGGCTGCAGAAAATTGTCATCGATGATGGCCGCATCAATTTCAAAATTGGCGAGGAAAAATTACCGTTCGCGTTCCTGGGAGTTTCCGGCAGCGTAGAGCAAGTCTCCTCCGGGCGGTGGCGCCTGAAACTTGAAGCGCAGCCCTGGCGCAGCGGAGTGACGCTGCAATCCACCGGTACGGTGTTGGTGCGCGGTGACGTAGCGGGAACCTCGGCCCGGCTGCAACCTGCCGAGGTCCATTTGCAGTGGGGCAAGGTTTCTCTCGCAGACTTGTTCCGGTTACTGCGCGGGCAGGACTATGGAGTGCGCGGCGTGTTCGCGTTGGATGGAACCGCCAAGAGCGGCACTAGCGATCGAATCGCCGGCGCTGACATGCAGCCCGGTGATTGGAGCTTTTCGGTACGAGCGCGAGCCGCTGAGATTCATCGATGGGATCTGACGGAACGATCGGACAATCCCGCAGTGAACGTAAATCTCGAAGGTCGCTGGAACGCCGGAATGCGCAACATTTCCGCGGAGCGCCTGATCGTGGAAACCGCGAAGTCTGACCTCCGTGGCAGCGCGCGCTTTGCGTTGAATGCCGAGCCGGCGTGGGAAGTGCGGCTGGATTCCGCGGGAATCCAAGCGGCTGACCTGCTAACGTGGTATCGCGCGTTCGATCCGAACGTGAATAACACGATTGTTGCGGAGCAATTCTTCACCGGCGCGATTACCTTGCGGGGGTGGCCGCTGGAGGTTGGCGAAGCAACGTTCTCCAGCCTGGGCGGAGAAGTGCGGATTCCCGGATTCGACGCACCCCTGCGAATCGCCGCGTTCCAGGGTGGGCGCCAGCGCGCGAATCTGAACCTCGCGCCGGTACAGATCGCCTACGCGACGCCCGGACCCAGCGAAACGGCGACGACGGGCGCTATGACGACGAAACGACGGAGCGCCGCTGAGGGCAAAACTGCGGTGGAAATCGGTTTCACCCATGATTTCAGCAAGCGTGCGGGAAGCGTGAGCATCGTCGGTCGAATGGAAAATGTGGACGATTTGCTGAAAATCACGTCTGCGTTGGGGCGGCCAATGAATCACGGGTGGGAATTGACCGGGCCGGTGTCGGCTGAGCTGCGCTACCAATGGGACAATGCGGCCGCGACGAGGGCTTGGAGCGGCCACGTCGACATGAACAAAGCGACATTTCAGGTTGCCGGACTTAACCAGGCGCTGCAGTTGAACAAAGCGCGGCTGGATTGGCGCGATGGATTGCGCAGCGCCAGCGTGACGGACGTGGAAGGGTTCGGCGCTACCTGGTCCGGACAACTTGCGCAAGCCGGCGCGGATGCGGATGGCAGCGCAAAGTGGAATTTCCAGCTTCATGCCAATCATCTGGACGCAGCGGACCTCGATCGTTGGATGGGCCCGCGCGCAAGGCCCGGCTGGCTGCAACGTCTCCTGGCGTCTCTGCTTGGGGGAGGAGCGGCGAGCCCGGCGGCCAGCGAACTTTTGCGCCACGTGAACGCGGAAGGTGAGTTGCGGGTAGACGAATTTACGCTGGAGAAGATCAAGCTCGGCCAGGTGCGTACGAGCGGCGCATTGCACGATTTGCATCTGGAGTTGCGTCAAGCCGAAGCTCGCTGTGCCGGCGGAAGTTTACGCGCCAAGGTTCGTGCCGTTTTCTTGCCGCGGCCGTCGTACGATGTGACCGCAGAACTCGACCGTGTAGATCTGCGGCAAATTCCGTCTCGCGGCAACTTGCCGGAACGATTTACCGGACTCGCTTCAGGGACTGTGCATCTCACTACGCAAGGCGTGGGCCGGGACGAACTGCTGCGGCACCTGGCTGGCAAGGGCGAGATCAAACTGCGAGACGTCGAATTTCGCGGCTGGGACGTAAATGCTAGCATGACTGATGGTGCGCCGCACGAAGGCGCGTCCCATTGGGCTTCAGGGCAGGGTACGTTCCTGGTGCGCGATCGGGGCATAGTTTTTCCGGGATTGCGCCTTGATGAAGCCACGGAGATGACTTTATTAAAGGGCACGCTGAGCTTTGTGCAAGATTCCGATTTGACCTTGCAAACTTTGATTGACGATCAAACCGGCGCCAGTTTGCCGGAACAGGGGTATGTGCTGAAGATTTCTGGTCCGCTGGATGTGCCCAAGATTTCGATTGAGCGTCTCGTTGCGCATCGGCCTGCGGATTAGCGCGCGCGGAATAGTTTTCGATTTCATTCGGGACAACAAAGGTTCGGGGATGAAGATGACAAAGTGCCTTTTGCTGGTGCTTACGATGGTGTGCTTTGCGCCGTGCGCGTGGGCGCAGAAGGGCGTCACCCTGGAAGAACTCATGAGCGTGCCGTTTCCCGAGAATTTGACGGCCGCCAAGACTGCCAATCGCGTCGCCTGGACGTTCAATCAGGAAGGGAAACGCAACATCTGGGTTGCGGAAGGGCCATCGTTCGCCGCGCGAAGGCTCACCCCATATCTCAAAGACGACGGCCAGCCGATCTCTGATGTGAATTTCTCTGTCGATGCGAACGCCATCGTCTACGTTCGCGGGGAAGGGAAGAACGCCGCAGGTCAATTCCCCAATCCCACTAGCAATCCTGCTGGAACGGAGCAGATCGTTTGGAGCGTTGCCTGGAGCGGAGACGCGCCAAGAAGAATCGATGCCGGCGATTCACCCAAAATCTCCGCGAAGGGCGTCATCGCCTACGTACGCGATGGGCAAATGTGGATCGCTCCGTTGGACAACGGAGAAAAACCCAAGCAATTGATTGTGCGCGGCCAGAATCATTCCGAGGAATGGTCGCCCGATGGATCGCAGTTGGTCTTCGTCTCCACGCGCGGCGATCATAGCTTCATCGGTCTCTACGATGTCGACGCAAAGACGGTACGTTTCCTCGCTCCCAGCGTCGACACCGACAGCGATCCGGTCTGGTCGTTGGACGGCAAACGCATCGGGTTTGTGCGGCGTCTGGCGGAGCCCCGCGACTCGCCTGCGGGCTACTTTCTGCAGCCCGATAGACCGCATCCCTGGGCGATTTGGGTTGCGGAGGTCTCTTCCGGAAGCGCGCGAGAAATTTGGCACAGCAGCGTCTCGGGTGAAGGCTCCTATCCCTTCATGGCCAAAGATACCGGCGGCGGCGTGATTTGCTGGGCCGCGGACAATCGCTTGCTAATTGCCTCCGAAGAAGACGGTTGGCAGCATCTCTACTCGCTGTCCGCCGACGGCGGGGCTCCGCACCTGCTCACGCCAGGCAACTGCGAAGTGGAGCAGTGGTCCCTAACTCTCGATCGCGGAACCGTGTTCTTCAATTCCAATTGCGGCGACATCGACCGCCGTCACCTCTGGTCGGTCAGCATCACGGGAGATCATCCAAACCAATTCACGCGCGGAGGAAGCAACGAATGGAGCCCCGTGGTGCTGAGCGACGGAAGGACGATCGTATACTTCGGCTCTGATGCGACCCATCCCGCGCGTCCCTTCGAGGGCACTATCACCGCCGACCGCATGATTGCCGCGCTCGCGCCGGAGACGTACCCCGCCAACTTTCCCTGGCAACAATTGGTCACGCCGCAGCAAGTGATTTTCCGATCCGCCGACGGCCTAGAAGTCCACGGACAGCTTTTTCTTCCAGCCAATGCAAAGGCCGGCGAGAAGCAGCCAGCATTGGTGTTCATGCACGGCGGTCCGATTCGTCAAATGGTGCTCGGCTGGCACTACATGTATTACTACGCGAATTCATACGCGATGAATGAATATCTGGCCAGCCGCGGATACGTTGTGCTGTCTGTGAACTATCGCAGCGGCATTGGTTACGGTCGCGCCTTCCGCGAAGCCCCCGGCCGCGCCGGCCGCGGCGCCACCGAGTACAAGGACATCGTCGCCGCCGGAAAATATCTGCAGGGCCGACCCGATGTTGATCCTTCACGCGTCGGTCTCTGGGGCGGCAGCTACGGCGGATTCCTCACTGCCATGGGCCTCGCTCGCAATTCCGATATTTTCGCTGCGGGCGTGGACTTCCATGGGGTCCACGATTGGCCGACCGACAATTGGGACGGTAAAAATATTCCACCGGAGCTGACCAAGCTCGCTCACGAATCTTCTCCGGTCACTTCCGTGGAAACCTGGAAGTCTCCTGTGCTGTTCATTCATGGCGATGACGATCGCAACGTCTACTTCACGCAGACGGTTGATCTAGTGTCCCGGCTGCGCGCGCGGGGAGTGGTTATCGAGCAGCTCGTTTTCCCGGATGACGTACACGATTTTTTGCTGCATCGCAACTGGCTCGCGGGTTATCGCGCTACTGGCGACTTCTTTGACCGCCGCCTGAAAGTGCGTAGCGATGCAAGCGGCGCGGCTGCAAAAACGAAGTGAGCTTAGCCGTGGCTGGACGTTGATGAATGGCCCTCGCAATCTGACGGGTCGCGCGAAATATTGCGTCTCCGTTTATGGCTCGATCGCTTTGCTTGTCGTCTGCGTTGGTGCCGCGAAAGACCGGTCGGCGCGTGTAAATCTTTTTCCACGATTGCAAGCCGGCCAAACCTTGGCATACCAAATCAGCTATCACAGCGACAAACACGTCAAGACAGAGAGCCGGGTGATCGTTGCCGCTCCGGATGATTCTGCCAAGATTGAGGTGAATGCTTTGCTGCGTCTCGAGGTCCTCAGCGTTCAGGCGCAGGGCGACCGCGCAGTCATTCACGCACGCACAAGATTTGAGGTCCTCGACTTCGATTCCCATTTCAAGGTTCCCAACATTGAGCCGCGGGCGGCGCAGTTGCAAAGGCAAGACCCAGGTGGAAAGTTCGTCGAGTTTACGATTCTTGCGGACGGCCGCCTCGATAGAGTCACCGGGCTCGATGCACTTTTCCCGGAACAACAGCAAGCGTGGCATGAATGGGCCTCCCGCTTTCTGCTCGCTGCGGGGTTCCATATTTCAGGAGTTCACATCACGCAAAAATGGAATTCCCAAGAAGCGGAGAAGTCGTCTTCACCCATCGCCGGACTTCGATGGATGCGTGAGTCCACCTACGTCCGCGATGAGCCTTGTCGCTCTGTGCAGTTGACCTTGCAAGGCAGCGTCGCTCCATCAGAGGCTGAGCCGGAAACCTGCGCCGTGATTCTCACCACCGCCGTTCTAAGACAGGATTCCAACAAGAACGCGACGCCAGAGGACTTCAAGCTCCACGAGTTACGTACAGTAGGCACCGCCCACGGCACTAACCGCATCATCACCTACATTTCCTTGAAAACCGGCATCCCCGTCCGCGCCACCGAAGAAGCCAGCCAGCAAATGAACGTCACCGTGGCCAAAGCCGATGGCTCCAATCGCGCTCGCTACGACGTAAACGCCAGGAGCCACTCAGAAGTGATGCTGGTTACGGAAACTCCCCTCAACAATCCTTGATACCTGGTGAGGAAATTAGCCATGTTGGACCGCACTTTCGATGAGCTGCTACACGGCAAGGGCGCCCACGCCGATCCCGTCGCGTGTATGGAGGATGTTCCGGCTGGGATGGCTGGAAAAACAATCGATGGCTTCCCGCACTGCATCTGGCAATTCGTGAGCCACATGAACTACTGGATGGAACGAAATCAAGAGAATCGCCGATGAGGCGCCGCCCTATCCGGAGCGCGCTTCGCTGAGCTGGCCAACAGAAGCCGCGCCTGCGAGTGAGAAAGACCGGTCAAACGCGAAGGTCACGTTCGGCGCTTTGCTGCGGAAGCTGTCGAACCTTGCGCAATCGCCACCAGGTGCTTTGGCACATGAAGTAAAACCCGTGCATCCCGGGCATACGAAAATGGCTTCTTCCTTATTTTCCGTTCTGTGGCAAACGTTGGCGCACAACAGCTACCATACCGGTCAAATCGCCGTGATTCGTCGCTGTTTGGGTGCTTGGCCTCCTCGCGCCGGCGGCGATACCTAGTGACCTCATCGTGATTTGCGCTGCAGGGTATAATGGAGGTTTCGCCAGGCGTCATCGGGCCAGCAGGAGACTTCTCTCGTGAAATTCAAGCTGCGCAGTAACTATCAGCCGCGAGGCGACCAGCCCGCCGCTATTGACCAACTTGTGCGCGGCGTAGAGGCGGGTGAAAAGCACCAGGTCCTCCTTGGGGTGACCGGCTCCGGCAAAACCTTCACGATGGCCAAGGTCATCGAAGCGGTAAACCGCCCTGCGCTTGTCCTGGCCCATAACAAAACCCTCGCCGCGCAGCTCTACCACGAGTTCAAGAACTTTTTCCCGGAGAATGCCGTCGAATATTTCGTCAGCTATTACGATTTTTACCAGCCGGAAGCCTACGTGCCCTCCGCCGACGTCTACATCGAAAAAGAGGCCACCATCAACGACGAGCTGGACAAGCTGCGCATGAGCGCGACGCGCTCGCTCTTCGAGCGCCGCGACGTCATCATCGTCGCGTCCGTCTCCTGCATCTACGGCCTCGGCTCACCGGAAGCTTATTACGGGATGCTCGTGATGCTTGAAAAAGGCCAGCACACTTCGCGCGAAGCCCTCCTCCGCCGATTCGTCGATATTCAATACGACCGCTCCGAGGATTTGCGCCGCGGGACTTTCCGCGTGCGTGGCGACATGATCGAGATTTACCCAACCTACGAAGACAACGGCTATCGCATCGAGATGTGGGGTGAGCAGATCGACGCGCTGCGCCAGATTGATCCGCTCACCGGCGAAGTCCGTGCCGGCCAGGAGGATTTGACGCGCGTGCCCATTTACCCCAAGACGCACTACGTCATGCCCGCCGAGCAGCGCGAGCGCGCCATCGTCAGCATCTACGAGGAGTTGGAGTGGTGGAAAAAAGAGCTGGAGCGCGCGGGAAAATTCGTGGAAGCGCAACGCCTCACGCAGCGCACGCTGTTCGATATCGAAATGATGCGCACGATCGGCTATTGCCACGGCGTCGAGAATTACTCACGCCATCTCAGTGGTCGCTTGCCCGGGGAAGCCCCGCCAACGCTGCTCGATTACGTACCGCAGGACTATTTGCTATTCGTCGATGAATCGCACCAGACCATCCCACAGGTTCGCGGAATGCATGCCGGTGACCGTTCACGCAAGGAAACGCTGGTGAACTACGGCTTCCGCATGCCGTCCGCGCTCGACAATCGCCCGCTGACCTTCGAAGAGTTCGAACATCGCGTGAATCAGGCGCTCTATGTTTCCGCGACTCCCGGACCTTACGAGCTGACGAAATCGGGCGGTGTTTTTGTGGAGCAAGTGATTCGCCCCACCGGCCTGGTCGATCCGGAAGTGGAGATTCGCCCGGTCAAGGGCCAAGTCGACGATCTACTTGAGCAAATCCGCATCCGCGCCGAGCGCCGCGAGCGCGTGCTGGTCACCACGCTGACCAAACGCATGGCCGAAGATCTTTCCGAATACTTCACCGAAATCGGCGTGCGTTGCCGCTACTTGCATTCTGAAGTCGAAACGCTCGACCGCATCAAAATTCTCCGAGACCTCCGTCGCGGTGAGTTCGACGTCCTGATCGGCATAAATCTTCTGCGCGAGGGTCTGGACCTGCCCGAAGTTTCTCTCGTCGCCATCCTCGATGCGGACAAAGAGGGCTACTTGCGCAGCGCCACGTCGCTCATCCAGACCATGGGCCGTTGCGCCCGCCACATTTCCGGCCGCGCCATCCTGTACGCTGACACCCGCACCGGCTCGATGAACCAGGCTATCAGCGAAACCAATCGCCGCCGCGACAAGCAGCTCGCCTACAACAAGGAAAACAACATCACGCCCGAATCCATCGTCAAGTCCGTGGATATGGAGCTTGCGCGCATTGTCGAAGCCGATTACGTCACCATTCCTGTCGACGACGTCGCGCTCGATACTGCCACCGCCAACGTCAAAAACGAGCAGCAGCTAGCAGAGCTGCTCAAGCAGCTCGAAGGCCAAATGCGGGACGCCGCTAAGAAATTCGAATTTGAGAAAGCTGCCCAGCTCCGCGACCGCATCCGCAGTCTGAAGCAGCGCGACCTCTCCGGCTTGTTTTCCACGGAAAAAGCGTCAGCAGCCTCCTGACGATGTTTGCACGCTGCTAAGACTCACACTACACCGCGCCTAAGATCCTCCAGCGGGTAAAAGGTGCCGCGCCACGTAACTCCTCCGTGCCACAGCGTAACTACCGTCGACCTCAACAACATGTAGCAGAACAGCAACGCCCCGATCGGATGCGTCAGCGCATAAAGGGGAGAAACGCGAACTGTGATGTTCACCCCAACGTGAAATGCCATCGCAATCGCCACCGCAATTGCCGCAAAGATTCGAGTCCAGCCATGCGCCAAAAAAACCGCGATGAACGGAGCCACATTCGTAAGCAACAAACCCGCTACGGACAAAACTACGAACGCCAGGTTGTAGCCTGCGCTGGCAAAAAAATTCTTGGTCACCCCGCGCACGATATTTCCTACCCCAGCGTGCCACCGCACCGCCACCGCATCCTGCGCCACGCCCACGCAGCTCCGAAATCCAGCTTGCTTCACGATCTTTCCCAACTTCATGTCGTCGACCACTTCCATCGCCAGCCGCTGGTGCGTTCCCGCCGCCTCGTAGGCCGCGCGCTTTACCGTTTGAAATGCTCCCACGCCAACGTACGCCCGCGAGTGGGGATTGCCGACTCGATAGGGATCCGTCGCCAAATGAAACGCCATGCCAAAGAAAGTCAGCAAAGTCGTCTCCCAGAATCCGTGCATCTCCACATCTCCGAACAATGTCAGATGATCAACTGCCCGTTCCTTAACGAGGCTCGCCGCGCGCCGCAACACATCCGGCGCAAACCGCACATCCGCATCCGTGAACAGCAGCCACTCTCCCGTCGAAGCCTCATAGGCCTTCTGCAAAGCGTGCGATTTCCCAAGCCAGCCCGGTGGCAGTTCCTTCACATGCACCACGCGACACTGCTGATGATTGCGCGCGAATTCCTCCAGGATGACTCCCGTGGAATCCTGCGAGCGGTCATCCGCCGAGATGATTTCAAGGTTGGGATAGTCCAGCGCCGCAAGAGTGGCCAGCGTCGTCGGCAACTTCTCTTCTTCATCTCGCGCCGCAAAAATCAGAGATATCCGCGGGCACTCTTCATCACCGGCCGGTGCAAAATCCTTTAGCCACGGCAGTCGCAACGCGCCGTACGCCACGCGCAGCCCGTGAACAATCCAGAAGGAAGCGGTCAGTCCAAAAAGCCAGACTCCCGCGATATGCTCAATTTTTGCAGCCGTAATTGGTATCAACGCTCGCCTCGCGGTATCCTAGCACGTGATGCTTCGCTCGCTAAAACGAGCGCTTAGGTGAACGCATTTGAAGATTCCTATCGAAACCACAACGCTTCCCAACGGATTGAAAGTTGTCGTCGCGCCAGACACCACCGCGCCGGTCGTCACCGTCGGCGTCTACTACAAAATTGGCTTCCGCCTCGAGCCTCAAGGCCGCAGCGGCTTCGCGCATCTCTTCGAGCACATGATGTTCCAGGGCTCCGCCAACGCCCCCAAGATGCAGCACATCAAGCTCATCAATTCCAGCGGCGGCACGCTCAACGGCTCCACCCACTATGACGTCACCAACTATTTCGAGTCCGTTCCTTCCAACGCTCTTGAGCGCGTCCTGTGGCTCGAAGCCGATCGCATGCGGGCCCTCAAAGTCGATGACGAGAATCTCCGCAACCAGCGCGACGTCGTTAAGGAAGAAGTCCGCGTGAATGTGCTGAACCAGCCCTATGGTGGCTTCCCCTGGCTCGATCTTCCGCCCATCGCCTTTCGCAATTGGGCAAACGCCCACAATTTTTACGGCGATTTTGCCGATCTCGACGCCGCCAGCCTCGCAGACGTACAATCTTTCTTCAAAACTTACTACGCCCCTAACAACGCTGTTCTGCTCATCCTCGGAGACGTTAAGCCGGACGAAGGCCTGGCCCTCGCCAAGAAATATTTTGGCGATATTCCTGCCGGCGTTGCGCCGCCCTTCGCCGACCCTCGCGAACCGGAACAAACCGAAGAGCGTCGCGGCGAAGTGGAGGAGAAATTCGGGACGCTCCCGGCCATGGCCATCGGCTACACCGTTCCGCCGCGTCGCACGACTGACTGGTGTGCCATGGCTTTACTGGATCAAGCCCTGCACGGTGGCCGCGCCGGGCGCATGTACCGCCACCTCGTCCTCGAAAAGCAAGTCGCGGTCGAGGTCGACGGCGGCATCGAAGACATCTTCGGTTACAACGGGCCCACGCAAATGGTCACCAAAATCCTGCACAAGCCCGAGTATTCGAGCGACACCACCCTCGCCGAATTCGATTCTGTCATTCGCGAAGTCCAGCAAAATGGCATCACCCAGGATGAGCTCGACCAGCTCAAAGTAAAATTCCGCTCTGACTATTACTCCACGCTCGAAGGCGGCCGTGGCGGCATGCCTCGCTATGGTCTGATGCACCTGCTTGCCTGCTTCTCGCTTTTCGATAACGAGCCGCAACTAGTGAACACAGTTCTCGACGGCTTCCTGGCCGTCAAGCGCGAAGACATCCAGGAGATTGCCAAAAAATATCTCCGCAACGATAAGCGGGCCATCGTTTTCCGCCGCCCAGCAAACGCTCAAGCACAGAAGGCCGCCTGAATGGCCACTCGCCCCGCCGCCGAAATCCGCACCGCCGTGCCGCCGCTTTCCGCCGAGCGCCAAGTCACCTGGCCCAGGCGCACCAGAGCGCGCCTAGCCAACGGACTCGAAGTCGTCCTAGCGGAGTCACATACCATTCCCAAATTTCATGGCGAACTCTTTCTTCGCTCCGGCAACGCCGCCGCTATCCACCGCGGCACTGGCCTCGCCGAAATGACCGCCACCGTCGTGCGCACGGGCACCGTCAAGCGCCCCAGCCGCCAAATCGAAGAAGATCTCCGCCGCCTCGGCGCCGATCTCTCTTCGCACGCTGGAGCCGACAACAGCGCTATCGGGTTCGCCGGCCTCTCCGAACTCGCTGAGCCGCTGCTGCAACTCGTCAACGAGCTGGCGTGCGAGGCCGCGTTCCCCGAGCCTGAATTCGAACGCGAGTGCCGTCAGAAACTCGAAGAAGTAAAGCTCGACCGCACCCAGCCTGGTTTCCTCGCGGGCGAGCGCCTCCGCAAAGTTCTTTTTGGGGCGCATCCCTACGCGCAAGTCGCTCCTACCGAGGAGCAAGTTGCCGCCTACAAGCGCGACGACCTCTTCTCCGTCTATCACGATTTCTACACGCCGGAAAACGCACTACTCTTGATGGTAGGCGATTTCGATTCCGCCGCCATGCTGAAGACCATCGAAAAGGTTTTCAGTGCCTGGAGTGGGAAAAAGCCGACCGTGCAGCCTTCACCAGAGCCCGTCAAGCCGCGGGGCCGCCGCGTCCACCTCGTGCACGTACCCGGCGCTGTGCAAGCGCAAATTCTTGCCGGCTGCCACGCCATCACCCGCCAGCATCCCGACTGGATCAAGCTCGGAGTTACCAACAGCCTCTACGGCGGCGCGTTCAATTCGCGGTTGGTGATGAATATTCGCGAGGATAAAGGCTACACGTACAGCCCACGCAGCAGCGTCAATCCTCTGCGCCAGTACGGCTACTTCTCGATTTCCGCCGCGGTTCGAAACGATGTCGTCGCCGCTTCGCTCACCGAAATGTTTTACGAGCTCGACAAGCTCCGCGCCCTTCCGGTCCCTGAGCCTGAGCTAGGCGACGCCCGCAACTACGTGAGCGGCGTTTTCTCCCTTGGCCTCGCTACGCAAGACGGCCTGCTGTCGCAACTCGCTACTGTCGCGCTCAATGAGCTCCCCGACGATTATCTCGAAACCTATCGTGAGAAAGTTCGTGCACTCACGCCGGACGATTTGCTCGCCACCGCGCGAAAATATTTCGACTCCGCCAACATGCAAATTGTGGTGGTCGGCGACCGCACGCAAATCGAGCCGCAAACCGCCCTCTTTGGCGACCTCGACGTCTATGACGCCCACGGCAAACATATACGTTAATTTGATATGTTATTTACTTAGGAACATATCGTTGCTAGTATTCTGCTGCTATGGACCGCGGCAAACAGGGGGTTTGGCTCGCTCTCTTCTTTTTTGCGATCTGCTTCGCCTTCGCTGCCGTGTCGGGGGCGACCAAGAAGCCACCGCTCAAGCCTATCAACATCAACACCGACAACTCCGATGAGCTTCAGCAAGTTCCCGGA
>CATPAM010000432.1 GCA_955651735.1 Candidatus Acidiferrales bacterium
ATTTACCAAAGGCAATCGCAACGACCTCGCCGCAAAAGAAACCAAAGAGCTCGCCATCATCGAGTCCTATCTCCCCGCCGGCGCCAGCGAAGCCGAAATGGACACCGCCATCTCCAAAGCCATCGCCGAAACCTCCGCCACCTCCATCAAGCAAATGGGCGCCGTAGTAAAAGCCGCCAAAGCCGCCCTCGAAGGCAAAACCGTCGACGGCAAAGCTCTCAGCGACCGCGTCCGCTCCCGCCTCTCTTGATCCCTGAAATCACTGCCCCCGACACTCCCCCAAATCGCCGTCACGCAAGGTTATTGGCATATCGCGCACACGGAGTACTCCCACTCTATCGACGCATCCCTTAAACCGGGCGAGGATGGGCGATTCGACATCACATCGTTTATTCTATGTACTCTCCGTGCTCAGACCTCCGTGCCCTCCGTGTCAAATCTTTCTCTTTTCTGCCCGCCCCGCCTTGACTATCATCCCCCCGTGCCTCTGTCCCCCGATGCCCGAAACTCCCGCGCCCTCGCCATCCTCCGCATCGGCGTCGGCCTCTTCTTCCTCATCTTCGCGCAATACAAAATCCTCAGCACGGAATTCACCCTGCACGGCGGCTTTCAATTCTGGATCAACAAATTCCTCACCGAAGGCGGTGCCTACTCCTTCATGGCCCCCATCCTCCGCAATTTCGTTCTCCCCCACGCCACGCCCATCGCCTTCCTAGTCGCTTACGGCGAACTCGCCATCGGCCTCGCCCTTCTCCTCGGCGTCTTCGTCCGCCCCGCCAGCGCCGCAGGCCTGATCTTCATGCTCACTCTGCTCTTTTCCTCCGACTACCCCGGCTCCTCCGCCCCCCTCTGGCAATACTTCGGCGCCAGCCTAAGCCACTCCGTCTTCGCCCTCTGCTTCCTCACCTTCCTCCTCGCCCGCTCCGACTCCGTCTGGTCCCTCCCCCCGCCGTAGCGAGGTCTAACGTCGCGTAACGCCCCTCGCCGTTCGAACGGTACACCGCGCGCCTCCGCCTCCGAAGCTCTAACGTCTTGCGTCCAAAATGGTCCATAATCCCCGCGCCGGTCTCGGCTGCCCGGCTGCGAGGGAGGTTCGTGTGAGCAAGCCATCTGCAACTTCCGACCGTCCCTGGAGTTCCACGGCACCCCCTGGAGAATTTCGTCCCTATATCTCGCCCGAAGAGTCGCTAAAGGAATTCACCATCCGCGCCGTAGTGCTTGGCGCACTCTTCGGATTGCTCTTCGGCGCCGTCACCGTGTATGTCGGCTTGCGCGCTGGCCTAACCGTTTCGGCCTCCATCCCCATTTCCGTCCTCTCCATCAGCATCCTCCGCGCCTTCGGCCGCTCCACCATTCTCGAAAACAATATCGTGCAAACCACCGGCTCCGCGGGAGAGTCGCTCGCTGCCGGTGTGATGTTCACCATTCCCGCGCTGATCTTCCTCGGCTTCGGCTCCGAATTCACGTTCTGGCGCATTTTCCCGCTCGCGCTTCTTGGCGGATGGCTGGGCGTTCTCTTCATGGTCCCACTGCGCCGTCAGCTAATTGTGAAGGAACACGGCAATTTGGTTTTTCCCGAAGGCACGGCGTGCGCGGACGTCCTGGTCGCCGGCGAGCGCGGCGGCTCGTTCGCGGGACGCGTCTTCTGGGGACTCGGCCTCGGCGGCGTCTACACCTTCCTGATGAACACCGTGCAAGCGTGGACCGCACAGCCTGAAAATCGCCCGAGTTGGTTTCCTGGCGCGTCGTTCCGTCTCGCGATCACTTCAGAATATCTCGGCGTCGGATACATCATCGGCCCGCGCGTTGCCGGCATTCTCTTCGCCGGTGGCATCATCTCCTGGCTCGTCATGATGCCCGCCATCAAGTTTTACGGGCAGATTGCCGGTCACACACCGATTTATCCCTCCACAATTCCCATCCCACAAATGACGCCCGACGATATTTGGCGGAGCTATATCCGCCCAATGGGCGCAGGCGCTGTTGCTGCCGCCGGTTTGATCACCCTGTTGCGCACCATGCCCACCATCATTTCTGCGTTGCGCGCCGGCCTGAAAGACGTTCGTGTGGAAGGCGGCGACTCCGCCACTGCCAGCCGCATTGAGCGCGACGTACCCATGCGCTGGGTCATCGTAGGCTCCATCGTCATTATCGCCATGATGTGGGTGTTGCTCACATTCCACCCCATGCAAGGCGCCGAAACGCGCTGGTACCAGAATCTTTTCGCCGGCGTTTTCGTCGTTATCTTCGGCTTTCTCTTTGTTACCGTCGCCGGACGCATCAGCGGCCTCCTCGGCAACTCCTCCAATCCCGTCAGCGGCATGAGCATTGCCACCCTGATGGCCACCTGCGCCATCTTCTTCGTCGCCGGCTGGACCGCGCCAAACTACGCGGTGTTAGCGCTCATGATCGGCGGAGTAGTTTGCACTGCCGCCGCCATTGCCGGCGCCACTTCACAGGACTTGAAGACCGGCTACCTCGTCGGCGCCACGCCTTTTTGGCAGCAGTTGGGATTGCTCATCGGCGTGACCGTTTCCACCGTCGCCATCGGCGCCACGCTGAACCTAATGAACAAGGGCCTCGAGCGTTATCTGCCCACACAGATTCCCATCAACATCCAATCCTTGCCCTCCGGCGTAAAAATCGAACGCGACATCTTCGCCTATCAAGGCAAGAACTACGAACTCATCAATTCGCTCGGCTCGTACGAAGTTCCCGACGGGGAATATCTCTATGACCCCGCCACCAGCAAAATCGAATACCAGTGGGCGCAAGGCATTGGCAGCGACAAAGCTCCCGCCCCGCAAGCCCGACTGATGGCCACGGTCATCAACGGAATTCTCAATCAGCGCCTTCCTTGGCGTCTCGTGCTGATGGGTGTCATGCTGGTGATCGCCGTCGAAATTCTCGGCGTGCGCTCTCTCGCCTTTGCCACCGGTTCGTATCTTTCCATTGCCACCACCGGCGCTATGTTCGCAGGCGGCCTCGTGCGCGCACTCGTCGAAGCCACCACCAAGAAAAAAGACGAAAGCGAAGCCAGCCCCGGCGCGCTTTATTCCAGCGGACTAATCGCTGCCGGCGGCGTCTTCGGCCTCCTCGGCATCATCATCAATCTGTTGCAGGATCCTGAAATCTCCACCCGCGTGCCGCATTTGGTCACCTCGATCTTTGGACTCCCCTGGAGACCCGATTTGTTCTCCTTCGGCCCCAAACTTCTCGGTCCCTTAGCCGTCAGCAGCCTCTTCGGCGTAATCATGTTCGCGCTCCTCGCCGCGTCGCTTTTTTATTTTGCGAGGAAGAAGCTGGACTAACGGACACACGACTTTGACTGGCATTTAGCTGCGTCGTACACTGGAACAACCATGGGATCGCGCTCGGGAATACGAAATTACCGCTTCAGCTTCAATTTCTTCCTTACGCCAGGGGTTCAATGGCTGCTAATCGCCAACGTAGCTGTATACATTCTCGAGATCCTGCTGCAAACATTTTCCGGAACCTCGGCCTATACCTGGTTCGTGCTTATGTTTGGGCTGGTTCCTTCCGGCGTAACGCACGGCCTGCGCATCTGGCAGCCCTTTACCTATCTATTCCTCCACGATGCTTCCACCATTTGGCACATCCTCACCAATATGTTTGTGCTGTACATGTTCGGCCGCGAATTGGAGCTCGCTTGGGGACGCAATCGTTTCCTGCAATATTATTTCCTCACCGGCGTGGGTGCCGGACTGATCAACGTCATCGTCAAGACGGTCCCTGTTTTCTGGGGACATTCACCGTCCGATACACCCACGATCGGAGCGTCGGGTGCTATTTTCGGCGTCTTGCTCGCCTGCGCGATCCTCTTTCCGGACCGCCAGGTCGTCATGTTTCCCCTCCCCATCAAGATGAGCATGCGCACGTTCGTGATCGCCATGACCGTCCTGGAATTTCTCGGCACCTTCGGACTCGGCGGCGACAACATCAGCCATCTCTGCCACCTCGGCGGCATGCTGGTCGGATACATCTATTTGCGCCGCGGCTCCTTCCTCTACAGCGTACGCAACACCGTTACCGACTGGAAGATGCAGCGCAATAAGAAACGCTTCCAGGTCTACATGAACAAGCACAAAGACCCGCCATCGCGCCCCGACCGCTGGGTCAACTAGATTTGGAAGTTTTACGTTTCACGCTGAAGATTTAAGATTTTGGGAATTAGAGATTTCGCGCCGGAGAAAAATTATTCCGTGCCGCCGATGACGTGGAACTTCATGAAATTGGTCGTACCGCGAATGCCCATTGGCGTTCCCGCGACAATGCCGATGACGTCGCCCTTGCGCACCAGCCGTTCTTCCAGCAAGCGCTTCTCAGCGACGGACGCGAGCCCGTCGACTTTGCGAACATCGGAAATCGGTTGCGGGTGCACGCCCCAGATCAGCGCCATGCGCCGCCGCGTCTCCTCCTCCGGAGAAAACGCGATGATGGGTACCATCGACCGGTAACGCGAAATCAGCCGCGCGGTAAATCCGCTGTGCGTGAACACCGCGATCAATTTCATGTGCAGCTCGCGCGACGCGTGACACACCAGCTCCGCCACCGTCTCCGCAACTTTCAGCCGTTCCTGCGGCGCCGGCCGAGGAAATTCCGTGATGCTGCTTTCCGCTTCTTCGATAATGCGTGCCATCATGCTCACCGC